>NZ_LFVW01000605.1:0-6948 GCF_001182915.1 Kitasatospora sp. MY 5-36 | reverse complement strand
TCTTTCGTGTTTCCAGCTTACCAGATGCTTTCCGTTCCGTTTACCGGGGGTTTTTGCATCTGAAATCTGGCGTTAACCGCCGAGTTGCGGCGACTCGCCCAACCATAGCGGGTCGGCAGCCGGAGCGCGAACCGGGGCGCACCCGGGGTCGCTCGGACGGCGGCATGATTTGTTGCTCTCGCGAGCATATACAGCAATGGTCTCGATTCGCCAAGATGCCTGTAGAGTGCGGCGCATCGGCCAGAGGACTAGACCACTAGCGGGCCGGTGAGTCGCCGGCCGGCTAGGTAGGCAAGGGCGGGGTCTTCGCCCGGGAATGTCAGCAGTTGTCCGAAGTTGACATGAATTAGGCTTCAGTTGATCGTCGCGCCGCTCCTCGCGGCCGCTCGCTGTACTGCACTTGGGAGGCACAACCATGACCACTGTGACGTCGCCGCTGACCGGCAAGATCGTGGGGCTCGCGGGCGTGCCCGACCCGGTGTTCTCGGGTGCGATGGTCGGCCCGGGCACCGCGGTCGACCCCGTTCGCGAGCAGACCACGGCGGTCGCTCCGGTGGACGGTGTCGTCGTCTCCATGCACCCGCACGCGTTCGTCGTCGTGGACGCCGAGGGCCACGGTGTGCTGACCCACCTCGGGATCGACACCGTTCAGCTCAACGGCGAGGGCTTCGAACTGCTCGTCAACAAGGGCGACACGGTGACCCGTGGTCAGGCCGTCATCAAGTGGGACCCGGCCGCCGTCGAGGCCGCCGGCAAGTCGCCGATCTCGCCGATCGTGGCGCTGGAGGCCACCGCCGACTCGCTCGGCGACCTGCGGGAGGACGGCGAGGCCAAGGCCGGCGAGCAGCTGTTCAGCTGGAGCTGACCCCTTCCTTCCGACACCCGCCCCGGACGAGATGACGGGGCGGCCCCCACACACAGCGGTTCCCGGCGGGGCCGCTCATCTCAGCGGAGACAGTGACATGGAGAAGACGCTGCGCGGCGTGGGCGTGAGCCACGGGGTCGCGATCGGCCAGGTGCGGCACATGGGGACGGCGGTGCTGGAGCCCCCGGCCACCCAGATCCCGACCGAGGACGCCCCGCGCGAGCAGGCCCGCGCCCAGGCCGCCGTCGAGGCGGTCGCCGCCGACCTCGTCGCGCGCGGCAACCTCGCGGGCGGCGAGGCCCAGGCCGTGCTGGAGGCCCAGGCGCTGATGGCGCAGGACCCCGAGCTGATGGCCGACGTGTCCCGCCGGATCGCCGTCGGCAGCAGCGCCGAGCGCGGCGTCTACGACGCGTTCGCGGCCTACCGGGCGCTGCTCGCCTCCGCCGGGGAGTACCTGGCCGGGCGGGTCGCCGACCTGGACGACGTGCGCAACCGGATCGTGGCCCGGCTGCTCGGCGTGCCGATGCCGGGCGTGCCGGACAGCGACGAGCCGTACGTGCTGTTCGCGCGGGACCTGGCGCCGGCCGACACCGCGCTGCTCGACCCGACGCTGGTGCTCGGCTTCGTGACCGAGGAGGGCGGGCCGACCAGCCACAGCGCCATCCTGGCCCGGGCGATGGGCGTGCCGGCCGTCGTGGCGCTGCCCGGCGCGATCGAGGTCGCCGAGGGCACCGTCGTCGCGGTGGACGGCAGCTCCGGCGATGTCCTGCTGGAGCCGTCCCAGGAGAAGCAGGACGAGCTGCGGGCGGCCGCCGCCGCGCGCAAGGCCGCGCTGGCCGCCTCCTCCGGCCCGGGGCAGACCTCGGACGGTCACCGGGTGCCGCTGCTCGCCAACGTGGGCGGCCCGGCCGACGTGCCGGCCGCGCTGGAGAACGGCGCCGAGGGCGTCGGCCTGTTCCGCACCGAGTTCCTGTTCCTGGACGACTCGGCGAAGGCGCCCAGCGCCGAGAAGCAGGTCGAGGCGTACCGCAAGGTGCTGGAGGCCTTCCCCGAGGGCCGGGTCGTGGTCCGGGTGCTGGACGCCGGCGCGGACAAGCCGCTGGACTTCCTGACCCCGGCCGACGAGCCGAACCCGGCGCTGGGCGTGCGCGGTCTGCGCACCCTGCTCGAGCACCCCGAGGTGCTGCGGACCCAGCTCCGGTCGCTGGCCAAGGCGGCCGAGGGCCTGCCGGTGCACCTCGAGGTGATGGCCCCGATGGTGGCCGACCGCAAGGACGCCAAGGACTTCGCGGCCGCGTGCCGGGAGGCCGGGCTGGACGCCAAGTTCGGCGCGATGGTGGAGATCCCGTCGGCCGCGCTGCGCGCCAGGTCGATCCTCCAGGAGGTCGAGTTCCTGTCGCTGGGGACCAACGACCTCGCGCAGTACACCTTCGCGGCCGACCGTCAGGTCGGTGCGCTGGCCCGGCTCCAGGACCCGTGGCAGCCGGCCCTGCTGGACCTGGTCGCCGCGGCGGCCGACGCCGCGCGGGTGAGCGGCAAGAGCTGCGGGGTCTGCGGCGAGGCCGCCGCCGACCCGCTGCTGGCCGTGGTGCTGACCGGTCTGGGCGTCACCAGCCTGTCGATGGGCGCGGCTTCGATCCCCTACGTGCGGACCACGCTCGCCAAGTACACGCTGGCGCAGTGCCGCCGGGCGGCCGAGGCGGCCCGGGCCGCGGACAGCGCCGAGGAGGCGCGGGCCGCCGCGCAGCAGGTGCTCTCCGGCGAGTAGGGCGAGCAGCCGACGTAGCGACATGAGAAGGGGCGCTCCCACCAGGACGGTGGGGGCGCCCCTTTCGTGTGCCCCGGGGCCGGTCAGGGCCGGTCAGGCCTGGCGGTCGAGGCGGAGCCGCTCGAAGAAGCGCAGGTGCTCGATGCGGTCGACGGAGCCGGGGTTGACGGCCTGCTCCAGCGGGGTGCCGGAGAGGATGCGCTTGACCGGGACCTCGATCCGCTTGCCGGTGAGGGTGTGCGGGAGGCCGTCGACGGCGATGACCTCGTCGGGCACGTGGCGCGGGGAGAGCTCGGTGCGCAGCGAGGTGCGGATGCGGCCGATCAGGTCGTCGTTCAGCTCCGCACCGGGGGCGAGGACGACGAACAGCGGCATCCAGTAGCCGCCGTCGGGCTCCTCCAGGCCGATGACCAGGGACTCGGCGATCTCGGGGAGGCGCTCGACGACCTCGTAGATGTCCGAGGAGCCCATCCGGACGCCCTGGCGGTTGAGGGTGGAGTCGGAGCGGCCGTGGATCACGACGGTGCCCCGGGAGGTGACGGTGATCCAGTCGCCGTGGCGCCAGACGCCGGGGTACATGTCGAAGTAGCTGTCGTGGTACCGGGTGCCCTCGGGGTCGTTCCAGAAGCCGGTGGGCATCGAGGGGATGGGCTTGGTGACGACGAGTTCGCCGACGGTGTCGGTGCGCGGGTGGCCCTGGACGTCCCAGGACTCGACGGCCGCGCCGAGGCAGGGGGCCTGGATCTCGCCGAGGTGCACCGGGAGGGTGGGGACGCCGCCGACGAAGCAGGAGCAGACGTCGGTGCCGCCGCTGACGGAGGCGAGCCAGACGTCCTCCTTGACCTCCTGGTAGATCCAGCGGAAGCCGTCCGGCGGGAGCGGGGAGCCGGTGGTGCCGATGCAGCGCACGGCGGAGAGGCCGAGGTCGCGGCCGGGGTGGAGCTCGGCCTTGCGGCTGGCGATCACGTAGGCAGCGGAGGTGCCGAGGACGGTGGCGCCGGTGCGGGCGGCCACGGACCAGAGGGCGCCGGTGTCGGGGTGGCCCGGGCTGCCGTCGTAGGTGACGATCGTGGACCCGACGAGGAGGCCGGCCAGCAGGAAGTTCCACATCATCCAGCCGGTGGAGGTGTACCAGAGGAAGCGGTCCCGGGGGCCGAGGTCGAGGTGGAGGCCGGCCTGCTTGAGGTGTTCGAGCAGGATGCCGCCCTGGCTCTGGACGATGGCCTTGGGCAGGCCGGTGGTGCCGGAGGAGTAGAGGACCCAGAGCGGGTGGTCGAAGGGGACGGGCTCGAAGACCGGCTCCACGTCGTCGGCGACCAGGTCGTCCCAGTGCAGGGCGCCCTCGGGGGCGGGCGCGCCGAGCAGCGGGACGTGCACGACGGTGTGCAGGCTGGGGAGTTCGCGGCGCAGCTCGGCGACGACCTCGGTGCGGTCGTGGTCCTTGCCGCCGTAGTGGTAGCCGTCGATGGCGAAGAGGACGGCGGGCTCGATCTGCTGGAGGCGGTCGAGGACGCTGCGGGCGCCGAAGTCGGGGGCGCAGCTGGTCCAGACCGCGCCGACGGCGGCGGTGGCGAGCAGGGCGACGGCGGCCTGCGGGACGTTGGGCAGGTAGGCGCTGACCCGGTCGCCGGGGCCGATGCCGCGGGCGCGCAGGGCGGCGGCGAGCGAGCCGACCTGGCGGCGGAGCTCGGACCAGGTGAGGACGGCCGGCTGCTCGGTGGTCTCGTCGAGGTGGAGGATCGCGGGGCGGTCGGCGTTGGCCGGGTCGTCGGCGGCGCGCAGGGCGTGCTCGGCGTAGTTGAGGCGGGCGCCGGGGAACCAGCGGGCGCCGGGCATGGCGGCGTCGGCGAGGACGGCTTCGGGGGCCCGGGTGAAGCGGACGTCGAACCACTGGGTGATCGCGGTCCAGAACCGGTCGAGGTCCTCGGTGGACCAGGCGTGCAGGTCCGCGTAGCGCTCGGCGGCCTGCTGGTCGTCGGCGGCCGGGGCGAGCGGGGCGGCCGGGGCGCCGTGGTGTTCGGCGGCCCAGGCCTGGAAGGCCACCAGGGTGGTGGCGGCGGCGCGAGCGGGGTTGGGGCGCCAGAGCGGCTGGTCCTGCGGTGGGGTGCTCACGGTGGTGGTCTCCCGGCCGGTGGTGGGGACGGGAGCGCTCGTGGCAGACCCGTCCGGTTGGGCTGTCGGTGCAGACCATGCCATGTGATCGCCCGCCGCGCCAGGGTCGGCCGGTGGGTCAGCGGGGGGTGAACTCGCCGCTGAACCAGCGGCGCAGGACGCCGTTGTGGAAGTCCCAGACGAGCGGGGTTTCGGCGGTGGCGAGCAGCCAGCCGTCGGTCTCGTCGGTGGGGCGCGAGGGCGGGAGGTCGGCGAGCGGGCGGGCCGGGAGCAGTCCGCAGAGCATCACGAAGCGGCCGTCGGGGTCGGAGGCGGTGTGGATCAGGGTGACCTCCGCCGGGTCGGCGGTGATGCCGGTCTCCTCGTGCAGCTCGCGCACGCAGGCCTGCTGCCAGCTCTCGCCGTAGTCCATGTAGCCGCCGGGGAAGGCGAGTTCGCCGTAGCCGGGCTCGATGGTGCGGCGGATGACGACCAGGGCCGGGTCGGCGTCGGGGCGGGTGACGGGGAGGACGGTGATCGCGACGGGCAGCGGGTTGCGGTAGCTGATCTCGGCGCAGCCGGGGCAGGTGCGCGGCCAGGCGCGGGTGTCGGCCGGGTAGGGCGTACCGCAGAAGTGGCAGTGCGAGAAGGGCCGGTGGGCGGTCTGCTGGGCTTCGTCGGCGGTCGTCGCTTCGTCAGTGGTCATGGCCGGATGGTAGCCCGGTCGGCCGAGGGTGCCGCCGGGGGCCGCGGACCCTCAGCGGGAGCCCGCGTCGTCGGCTGTGCTGTCGGTCGCGTCGTCGTCGGCCGTGCCTTCGCGGGCGGGGCGGAGCAGCGCGGGGTGCAGCAGGCGGGCGTCGCCGGCGTGGTAGGTGCGGGCGCGGGGGCCGCCGCGGGCTCCGCCGCGCTCGGTGGTGGTGCCGGTGCTCTCGACGAAGCCGGGCACGGACAGCACCTTGCGGTGGAAGTTGCCGGGGTGGAGCTTCTCGTCCCAGACCGCCTCGTAGACGGCGCGGAGGTCGGGGATGGTGAAGTCGTACGGCAGGAAGGCGGTGGCCAGCGGGCTGTACTCGAGTTTGGCGCGCACCCGGTCGAGGCCGTCGGCGAGGATGCGGGCGTGGTCGAAGGCCAGCGTGAGCGGGCCGGGGCCGGTGCGCCCGTCGACGCCACCCCCGTGGGTGTCGGCGGGCACACCGGCGGTTCGGGACCGGCCGCAGGGCCGGAGGTCCAGGTCGGAGACGGGGTGCCAGGCGGCGGCCGCGGCGTCCGTTCCGGCCTGGGGGTCGGGCAGGTCTGGGGCGAAGGCGAGGTAGGCGACCGAGACGACGTGCATCCGCGGATCCCGCTCGGGGGTGCCGTAGGTGCCGAGCTGCTCCAGATGGAGGCGGCAGAGCCTGGTCTCGGCTTCGGAGGCGCTCTGCAGGCCCGTCTCCTCGGCGAGCTCGCGGGCGGCGGCCTCGTCCAGGCCCTCCTCGCCAGCGCGCAGGAAGCCGCCGGGCAGCGCCCAGCAGCCCTGGTAGGGCGGGGCGCCGCGTTCGACGAGCAGGACGTGCAGGCCGCCGTGGCGCAAGGTCAGGGCGACCACGTCCACGGTGACGGCGACCGGGGTGTAGGCGCGCGGGTCGTACGCGGCGAGCCACTCCTCCTCGGCCCGGGGCCCGGTGGGGGGCGGCTGGTCGTCCGCTGCCATCGCCGGGCTCCTTTCCGTCGTCGCCGGTGCCACCGGGCCTGCCGTGCCGGTGCTGGATCGTCGTCCGAGGTCTGTTCCGGCCGTTGTGATCAGGCCGTTCTTCTCGGGCTGAGCACAACGTAGCGAGTGCGTTCCCCGGCGGCAAATGGTTTTCCTGCCCGGCGGGGGTCTCCGCCTCTAGGCTGTGACCAGGAACTCTGCCCGAGGAGGACGCCATGCCCACTGCTCCCCCGCCGGACTTCGCCGCCGCGCTGGCCGCCGGTCCGCTGGTGCTCGACGGAGGGATGTCGAACCAGTTGGCGGCGGCCGGGCACGACCTCTCGGACGGGCTCTGGTCGGCGCGGCTGCTGGCGGACGACCCGCAGGCGGTGGTGGCGGCGCACCGGGCGTACTTCGCGGCGGGCGCCGACGTCGCGATAACCGCGAGCTACCAGGCGAGCTTCGAGGGCTTCGCGCGCCGCGGGGTCGGCCGGGCGCAGGCCGCCCGGCTGCTGGCGAGCAGCGTGGAGCTGGCCCGGGAGGCGGCGCGCCCGG
>NZ_LFVW01000604.1:0-6771 GCF_001182915.1 Kitasatospora sp. MY 5-36 | reverse complement strand
GTCGACGCCGACGGCCACCGCCGCGAGCGCGCCCGTCCGGTCGAAGGCGACGCCGTAGGCCCGCCCGGGCGGCACACCGTGCAGCGCCGCGCCGCCCGCTCCGCCTGCTCCGCCCGCGAACGGCTCGCGCCACCACCGCCCCTCCCCGGCGCTGTCGGCGTCGAACCACCAGATGGCCTCGCCGTCCGGTTCGATCTCGCTGAGGTGGACGCCTTCCGGTCGGTCGGTGACCACCCGGCGCCGCCCCGTCCCCAGGTCCCAGGCGACCGCCTGCCAGCGCTCCTCGACGAGCCGGGTCTCGACCGCGCGGTCGGCCGCGAGTGCGGCGAAGCCGGGGGACTGGAACGCCTGCGTCATGGACCCGGCCCTTCCGGCTCGACGGCTCGATGGTGGGAACAGGCTGCGCTGAACGTCCCGGGGCTGGTGCGCCGGTGTGAAGGTCCGGTGAACCAGCGTGAAGAAAGGGTCACTTGCGGAAGATTGCGGCCACTCTAGGGAGACGCCGTGGCGGCGACCAGACCTTTCGCACAGTTGGCCGAAAGACGGCTGAAGTGACCGCCGGTAGGCGGTGATGCGGATGCGCCGGCAAGTCGCGGAGGCCACCGGCAACGGCCGCCCGCCCACGGGCCCGCCCCGACCCCGGCCGCGCGGCTGCGCCCGTACGGATGCGAGGCTGGGCCCCGTGAACGAGACGATCATGGCAGCCGCCCGCGAACGAGCCGCCGGACACCGGCGCCGGTTCGACCTCCGCTTCGAGGCCTACTTCGCCGCCCTGCCGGAGCGCCTCGACACGCCGCCGCTCAGCCGCTTCACCCCGCGCTGCCTGGAGCTGCTGCGGGACCTCTCACTGCGCGGCGGCAAGCGCCTGCGGGTCGCCCTGCTGTACGAGGCCGCCCGACTGGTGACGACCGACCCGGTGCCCGGCCTGGCGGAGGCCGCGCTGAGCATCGAACTGCTCCAGACGCACGGGCTCGTCCACGACGACATCATCGACGACGCGCCCGTACGCCGCGGCGGCCCCTCCACCTACTACGCCTACCGCCGGGAGTTCCCGGAGGCGGACCGCACCGCCCTCGGCCTGGCCGTCCTGGCCGGTGACCTCGCCGCCTTCCTGTCGATGCGGGTCCTGCTGGAGGCGGACGTCCCCGCCGAGCTGCGCCAGGCGATGCTGGAGGTGCAGCTGAACGCGGGCGCCGAGACCGTCACCGGCCAGATCGTCGACCTCGAACGCGATTTCCGGTCGCTCCCGGACGAGGAGTTCCTGCACACCGTCTGCGAGTACAAGTCCACCCGGTACTCGGTGCTCGCCCCGCTGCGGCTGGGGCTGCTGGCCGCCGGCGCGGACCTGGCCGCCCACGACGCACGGCTGCGCCGCTACGCGACCCTGGTCGGCATCGGCGGCCAGCTGCGCGACGACTACCTCGACCTGTTCGGCGACGAGGACGCCACCGGCAAGTCCACCGGCGCCGACCTCCGCGCGGGACGCCGCAGCTACGCCGTGAGCGCCCTGCTCGCCGCCGCGGACGAGGCCCAGCGGGCCGTGGTGGAGTCCGCGCTCGGCGACCCGCAGTGCCCGGACGACACGGTCGAGCGGGTTCGCGAGCTGGCCCGGCGGCTGGGCGTGGACGGCAGGCTCCGCTCCGACATGCGCCGCTGCGCCGAGGCGGCCCGCGCCGAGGCCGAGGGCTGGCGCCCGCACTGGCGGGAGGAGGCGGTGGCCTTCTTCGCGGGCCTGCCGCTGTCGAACGTGGTGCCGGACTGACCGGGCGGCGCGGGCTCCTGCACTCCGGGAAGAGCGCCGCTCAGACGCGGGCCGGGAGCCAGCCGTGCTGGACGGCGCGCACACCGGCCTCGAACCGGCTGCGGGCGCCGAGCCGCTCCATCAGTTCCGTGGCGATCCGCCGCGCCGTGCGCGGCGAGACGCCCAGCCGCTTGGCGATCGCCTCGTCGGTGTGCCCCTCGGAGAGCAGCCGCAGGGCGGCCGACTCCTGGCCGCTGAGGCCCCGGGAGTCGCGGACGGCGGGGCCCACCAGGGGCCGCGCGGCGTCCCAGACGTTCTCGAACAGGGCACACAGGGCCGTCAGCGTGCCGTGGCCGGTCAGCACCACGGCCGCCGCCGCCGTGTCGTCGCTGTTCACGGGGATGACGGCGGTGGCGCGGTCGACCACGATCATTCGCGTCGGCAGCGACGGCACGACCCGCACCTGTCCGCCCCGCGCGGCGAGCCACGCGGTGTAGGCGACGGTCGGAGCGCTGTTGCCCGCGCTCTCCAGGTAGACGGTACGGATCTTCACGCCGCGCCCGAGCAGCTCCTCGTCGAGCGGACGGGCCGCCTCGATGCTCTCCGGCGTGTGGGCGCCGTCGGGGGCGAAGGTCATCACCTCGTCCCTCACCTCGCGGGTGAGGGACGCCAGCCGGTCTCGGATCGCGTCCAGGCCGACCAGGTGCTCGACCCCGGCGTGCGCGGTGGCCGGACGGAGGTCCGAGAAGTCGGCGATGAGCTGCGCCGCCGCGACCCGGGAGGCCTCGATCCGCTGCTGCTGGACCGCCAGTTCGGCCTGTTGGCGGGCCATCAGGATCTCCATGCCGACGTCCGGCGAGACCGCGCGCAGCGCTCCGTCCCGCTCGTGCGAGGGCCGGACCAGGGCGAGCTCGCTGAGGGTGTCCAGCGCCGAGCGCACCTGCGCCTCGGTCAGTCCGACCGCTGCGCAGAGCCCCAGCACACCGTCCTGGGGACGGGCCAGCATGGCCCTGTACACGGCTTCCGAAGCGGTGTCCAAGCCCAGAACAGCCAGCATTTCCTACCCCCCGGTAGCGGTCCTGTGAACGATGCGCGCATGATCATCGCACGAAGATCCGCAGCTGGACCAGGGCTATCCCGTGGACCGTTCCGGCCACGGCCCGAAGCGTCCCGGGCGACCCCCTGTGCTCCGTCCGCGCGGCCTGGGAACGTCGGAGGCATGTACCTGATCCACGTTCAGCTGCTCGCCCCGGAGGGGGCACCCCTGCCCGACGGCGTCGCCGACCTCGTCCGGTCCGTGGCGACCCCCGCGGACCGGCTGGAGCACGTCGCCGTCCACCCGCACGCCGTCCCCGACCCGGTGCTCGGCCTGTACCTCCTCGCCGACGGCCTCGCCGACGCCGAGTCCCGGGCCGCAGGGCTCTGCGAGCGGGCCGTGGCGTCCGCCGCACCGCTGCACGGCTGGTCCGTGGCCCGGGCCGGCGCCCCGCTCGTCTCCCCGTTCTACGAGCTGGAACTGTCCCGATCCGGCCCCGCTGGACGGAACCGGCAGGGGACGTTTCCGTCCACCTGACATCCCTTCCGTCCGCCCCGGGCCCACGGCCAAGGTAGTGATCGCCGGCCGGGAGCACCGACCGGCAAGGCCACCAGGACGAAGCGTCACCGTGGGACGCACGGTCCGGCCGCCCCCACTCGGCCCACCTCCGTGGAAGGACCCCACCATGCTGCGCACCCGTCTCGCCAAGGCCGCCGCGGTCGTCACCCTCGCCGTCGCCGCCGCGCTGCCCGTCGTCGCCCTCTCCGTCGCCGGGCACGCCACCGCCTCCGTCTCCCGCGTCGAGGCCGCCGACATGCACGACGAGAACATGATCTGGCAGTAGCCGGCACCGCCGCGGGCGCCCACGACCGCTGCTCCTGCAGGGCAGCCGTCCCGCCCCGCGCCCACTGAACACCGGTCCCGGTCTCCGGCGGGCCGGCACGGTCTCCGTGCCCGTCGCCACCGCCCGACCCGCGGACCGCCCCTCACCGTCGCGCCACGCCTGTCCCCGCCATGCCCGAAACAGGAGAAAACCCACCATGCGCAAGCGTTCCCTCCGCACGCTGGTCACCGCCGCCTTCGCCACCGCCGCGGTCACCCCCGTCCTCATGCTGACGGGAGCCCAGATCGCCGTCGCCAGCGTCGGGTCGAACATCGTCGGCACCGCCGAGGCCAACCTCGGCCACGGCGCCTGCGACACCAACAGCGCCGGCGGCAGCGGCTACTACACCAGCTGCGGCGAGAACTGGTGCGCCGACTTCGCCCGCTGGGTCTGGGCGCAGAACGGCGTCAACGTCTCGGGGCTGACCTCCGGGGCCGGCAGCTTCGGACAGTACGGCTCCGGTCTGCACTCGACCCCCCGCGTCGGTGACGCCGCCGTCTTCAACTACAACGGCTCCGACTACGCGGAGCACGTCTCGCTGGTCGTCTCGGTCAACTCCGACGGGTCCGTCGGCACCATCGGCGGCAACCAGGGCAACAGCCAGGTCACCCGCGGCACCATCACCGCCGGCGGGATGTACGGGTCGAAGCACGTCAGCGGCTACGTGTCGCCGATCGGCGGCCGGGGGTCCTCGGCCGGTACGGAGTCGGGTGGGGCGGGGCGGGTGCGGTGGGCGGACTTCGACGGTGACGGCCGTGCGGACTACGTCATCCTCAATGACAACGGTTCGGCGCGGGTGTTCCTGAACAAGGGTGGTGACGGCCACGGTGGTTGGAGCGACCTGGGGCAGGTCACGACGGGGATGACGAGCGACCGTAGCCGGGTGCGGTTCGCGGATTACGACGGTGACGGCCGTGCGGACTACATCCTGATCAACGGTGACGGGTCCGTCCGGGTCTTCCTGAACAAGGGTGGTGACGGCCACGGTGGTTGGAGTGACCTGGGGCAGGTCGCGACGGGGCTCACCGCCAACCCCGCCCAGGTGACCTTCGCGGACTTCGACGGTGACGGCCGCACCGACTACGTCATCACCCAGCCGGACGGTGCGGTGGGTGTCTTCCGCAACACCGGGATCGGCAGCTGGAGCGACCTGGGCAAGGTGGCCGGCGGTGTCACCAGCGACACCTCGCGGATCAAGTGGGCGGACATCGACGGTGACGGGCGTGCCGACTACAACATCGTGAACCCGGACGGCTCCATCACCAGCTACGTGAACCACGGTGGTGACACCGGTGGTGGCTGGACCCTGCGTTCCAAGATCACCACCGGTCTGACCAGCAACCAGAACACCGTCGACCTGGCCGACATCAACGGTGACGGCCGTGCGGACTACCTCGTGACCACCGGTCCGACCACCGCCTTCCTCAACAACGGCGGAGACGACCGGAACAACCCCGGCTGGATCGACTACGGCCAGATCGCCGCCGGCGCCTGAACCGCGACCGGAAACAGGGAAGGAACCCCGTGAAGCGCACCACCACGCTCGCCACGGCCGCGGTGACCGCAGTGGCCGCACTCGCCGCCGTGGCCCCCACCGCGTCCGCCGCCGCACCGACGCCCGCCCCGGTCCTGCGGGTGATGCCGCTCGGCGACTCGATCACCGCCGGGTACCGGAGCACCACCGACGCCGGGTACCGCGGACCGCTCGCCGACCTGGTGGCCCAGCAGAACCGCTACACCGTCGACCTGGTGGGCTCGCGCGGCAACGGCGCGGTGCTCGACCCGGACAACGAGGGCCACAGCGGGTCCATGGTCAACGACCTTCTGGCCGGAGTCGACGGATGGCTGGCCGCCGCCCAGCCGGACGTCGTCCTGCTCCACATCGGCATCAACGACCTGGACCGGGGCACCGACAAGGCGCACGCCGCGGACCGGACGTCGGCGCTGATCGACCGGATCCTGGCCGACCGGCCGGGGGTGACCGTCCTCGTGATGGGCCTGATCCCGACCACACCGAACCTGACCGCCCAGGTGGCCGACTACAACAGCGCCCTGAGCCAGGCCGTCCTCGCGAAGCAGGCCCAGGGCCGCAAGGTCCGCTACACCGCCGCGCCCGCGCTGACCCCGGCCGAGATGGCCGACGGCCTGCACCCCGACGACCTGGGCTACCAGCGGCTGGCGCAGACCTTCGACCAGGCCCTGGACCGCGCCTTCACGGACGGCCTGGCCGCCCCGGCCCCGGTGCACCACGCCGGTACGGAGTCGGGCGGGGCGGGCCGGGTGCGCTGGGCCGACTTCGACGGCGACGGCCGCGCCGACTACATCGTCCTCAACGACGACGGCTCGGCGCGGGTGCTCCTCAACAAGGGCGGTGACGGCCACGGCGGCTGGAGCGACCTGGGGCAGGTCACGACCGGGATGACCAGCGACCGCAGCCGGGTCCGCTTCGCCGACTTCGACGGCGACGGCCGCGCGGACTACATCCTGATCAACGGTGACGGGTCCGTCCGGGTCTTCCTGAACAAGGGCGGTGACGGCCACGGCGGCTGGAACGACCTCGGCCAGGTCGCGAGCGGGCTCACCACCGACCCCTCCCAGGTCACCTTCGCCGACTTCGACGGCGACGGCCGCGCCGACTACCTCATCACCCAGCCGGACGGCGCCGTGGGCGCCTTCCTCAACCGGGGCGGCGACGGCCACGGCGGCTGGATCGACGACGGCAAGGTCGCCGGCGGTCTCACCACCGACCGCGGCCGGGTCCGCTTCGCCGATCTCGACGGTGACGGGCGGGCCGACTACAACGTCATCAACCCGGACGGCTCCATCACCACCTTCCTCAACAAGGGCGGCGACGGCCACGGCGGCTGGACCGACTACGGCCGGACGGCGACCGGGCTCACCACCGACCAGGCCACGGTGGCGCTGGCCGACATCAACGGTGACGCCCATGCCGACTACCTCGTCACCACCGGCCCCACCACCGCCTTCCTCAACAACGGCGGTGACGGTCACGGCGGTTGGACCGACTACGGCCGGATCGCGGCGGGCGTCTGAGCCGGCGGGTCGTTGATCGACCCGCGTGGCGCGATGCGCGGGGCGGTGGTCTTCGCG
>NZ_LFVW01000603.1:0-6971 GCF_001182915.1 Kitasatospora sp. MY 5-36 | reverse complement strand
CCCGCGCACCGCGCGCGGGCCGCTCGGCGACCGGCGGCAGGGTGCCCTTGAGCGGCCCCCACTCGTTCGGGTCCGGCACGCCGGCCGGCTGCATCTTGCGCCGGGCCGGCCCGCCGCCGTGGTCGGACTCGCCGGGCTCCTTGGCGCCCGGCCAGTCCTTGGCGACCCGGGCCGCGAGCACGAACTCCTTGCGCAGCGGGTTCCCCTCGAAGCCGTCCGGCAGCAGCAGGGTGGCCAGGTGGGGGTGCCCGGGGAAGTCGATGCCGAACATCTCGTGGGTCTCGCGCTCGTGCCAGGCGGCACCGGCGTACACCGGGACGGCGGTCGGCAGCGCGGCCCGGTCGCGCGGCACCCGGGTGCGCAGCGCGAGGTGCCGGACGCCGGGCGCCTCGACGGCGGCCAGGTGGGCGACCACGGAGAAGCCCTCGGCGAGCTCGTCGACGGCGCTCAGCCAGTCGAAGAAGCCCAGGCCCAGGACGTCCCGGGCGTTGGTGAGCGCCTCGGTCCAGTGCTCGGCGGGGACGTCGACGGTGACCAGCCCGTACGCCTCGGCGCCGGTCGCCCACTCCCCGACCGACGCCGCGTACTGCTCGGCGGATGTCACGAGACCCCTCCCTCGGTCGAAGCGCCGGCCGCGGAACCGGCCGCGGTCCCGGCCGCGGTCCCGGCCGCGGAGCCTGCCGCGGAGCCGCTCGCGGCACCGGCCGCGGAAGCCCCCGAAGGCCCGGCCACCAGCGGCCGGCGCAGCGCCGCCGCGGGCGCGGGCACGGTGTAGCGGTCCGGCAGGGACTCGGCGGCGATCTTCTCCTGGAGCTTGAGGATGCCCTGGAGCAGCGCCTCCGGCCGCGGCGGGCAGCCGGGCACGTAGACGTCCACCGGGATGATCTGGTCCACGCCCTTGGTGACCGAGTAGGAGTCCCAGTAGGGGCCGCCGGAGTTGGAGCAGGCGCCGAAGGAGATGACGTACTTCGGCTCGGGCATCTGCTCGTAGAGGCGCTTGACGGCGGGCGCCATCTTGTCGGTGACCGTCCCGGAGACGATCATCAGATCAGCCTGACGGGGTCCGGGCGCGAACGGGATGACACCCATCCGGATGAAGTCGTGTTTGGCCATGGAGGCGGCGATGAACTCGATCGCGCAGCAGGCCAGCCCGAAGTTGAAGCACCAGAGGCTGTAGCGGCGCCCCCAGTTGAGCACCACCTTGACCGGGTCCGGCGCGAGCCGGGCCAGCGGGCCGAGGCCGCGGCGCTCGACGGCGCCGGGGCGCGCGGGGTCCGGCAGGCCGAGCGGGACGGGACCGCCCTGTGCGCCGCCGTGCGAGTGGGAGTGCGTCACGTCCATTCCAGAACGCCCTTCTTCCAGGCGTAGAGCAGCCCGACCGCGAGGAAGCCGATGAACAGGAACATCTCGATCAGCGTCCCGGCGCCGTACCCGGCGGTGGCGAAGACGGTCGCCCAGGGGAACAGGTAGATCGCGTCCACCGCGAAGATCACGTACAGGAAGGCGTACACGTAGTAGCGGATCTGGGTGTGCGCCCAGTCCTCGCCCACCGGGTCCACCCCGCACTCGTAGGCGAGGAGTTTCTCGGGCGAGTACACCACGGGCCGCAGCAGCCGGTTGGCGGTGAACGCCACGGCGACGAAGAGCACCCCGACGACGGCCATCAGGCCCATCGCGGCGTACGCGTCGAAGTAGCCGCTGCCGACCGCCGGGTCGGCCGCGACGGCAGCCGCGTGCTTCCCCTCCATGCCTTCGCCTCCACCTCGGCCGTGAACCCGCCCTCAAGACAGTTCTACGACGTTTGCTCTCACCGGCCCAACCATGGCCAAAGCGTGAGTCTAAGGGGACCGCTCCGCTCCGCCCGAACCCTGCCCGCTCCGCAAGACGGCCGGTGGACACCCGGGCGGGCGTCCGGTGACCGGGCGCGGGGGTGGGGTTAACCCCCGGCCGGGAAGATGTATCACCCCCATGGCCCCCACCGCTCCCGGTTCGGGAAGCTTGGTCCAGCCGCACGACGAAGTAGGGACGGTAGATCCGCATGAAGCCGCTGCACCGCGCCGTGGACGCCATCAAGGAGCAGGACGCCCGGATGGAGCGCCCACCGCTGTACGGCACGAGGATGTGGCACCAGGTCGGCCAGTTGCTGCTGAACCTGCCGCTCGGCATCTTCGGCTTCGTGCTGGCCATGACCGCGCTGTCGGTCGGCCTGGGCCTGTCGGTCACCGTGCTCGGCCTGCCGATGCTGGCCGGCGGCCTGGCCGTCTCGCGCTCCCTGGGCACGCTGGGCCGGCGGCGGGCGCGCGCCGCGTACGGCTCCGCGATCGACGAGCCGGAGCCGGTGAAGCCGCGCCGCCCGGGGGTGGTCGGCTACACCATCGCCCAGCTCACCGACCTGCTGAACTGGCGCTCGGCGCTCTACAACGTGCTGATGCTGCCCTGGGGCGTGCTCAGCTTCGCCCTGACCCTGGTCTCGGTGATCGTGCTCTGGCCGGTGCTGCCCTGGGTGATCCGCGGGCTGGCCTCGGTCGACCGCATCCTGATCGAGTCGCTGCTCTTCCCGGGCGCCCTGGCCGAGCGGGTGCGCGAGCTGGAGGACGACCGCGGCACCGTGGTCGACACCGCCGCCGCCGACCTGCGCCGGATCGAGCGCGACCTGCACGACGGCGCCCAGGCCCGGCTGGTCGCCCTGGCGATGGACCTCGGCATGGCCAAGGAGCGGCTGCGCGAGGTGGAGTCCGAGGACGACATGGCGGCCGCCGCGAAGATGGTCGACAACGCCCACGGCGAGGTGAAGCTGGCCCTCCAGGAGCTGCGCGACCTGGCCCGCGGCATCCACCCGGCGGTGCTCACCGACCGCGGCCTGGACGCCGCGCTGTCCTCGGTCGCCGCCCGCTGCACCGTCCCCGGCGGGGTCCGGGTGAGCGTCGACCTGAGCGGCCCGGACGGGCAGCCCGAGCGCCCGGACTCGGCGGTCGAGGGCATCGCCTACTTCACCGTCAGCGAGCTGCTGACCAACGTCTCCAAGCACGCCGGCGCCCGCTCCGCCACGGTCGAGGTCTGGCGCTCGGACAACCAGCTGATGGTGCTGGTCCAGGACGACGGCAAGGGCGGCGCGGCCCCGTACCCGGGCAGCGGCCTGGCCGGGCTGGCCGAGCGGATCCGCGCGGTGGACGGGGTCTTCCTGGTGGACAGCCCCGACGGCGGCCCGACCACCGTCACCGTCGAGCTGCCCTGGCGCACCCGCACCGCCCGCCGCTGACCACGGGAACAGCACGGCACAGTAGGGCGCCGGGACCTCGTCGAGGCGAAGACGAGGTCCCGGCGCCGTTCCGGTACGGCACCCGGCCCGCTGAACCCTTGCGCGGCGTGCGGCCCGGCGTCCCCGTACCGGGGCTCAGGGGGAGGAGGTCTGGGCGCCTTCCAGTTCGCCGAGGGTGACGTCGGCGGTCTTGCTGCCGCCGTCCCGGGTGTAGGTGACGGTGACCTTGCTGCCCGGGGTGAGCGAGGCGAGCGCGGTGGTGAGCGCGTTCAGCGAGTCGACCTGGGTGTCGCCGATCCTGGTGATGACGTCGCCGGCCCGGAGCCCCGCCGAGGCCGCCGCCCCGCCCGGGGTGACCGCCACGATGACCGCGCCGGCCGGCTGGAACTGCTGGTTGAAGCTGGTCCGGGCGGTGATGCCGAGCGCGGCCCGGCCGGAGTTGGTGACCTTGCCCTGCTTGATCAGCTGGTCGGCGATGTTGGTGATGGTGCTCGCCGGGATGGCGAAGCCGATGCCGGGGGCGGCCGCGCCGTTGCTCTGCGGCTCGGTCGCGGCGAGCGTGTTGATGCCGATCACCTTGCTGTCCAGGTTCACCAGCGCGCCGCCGCTGTTGCCCGGGTTGATCGCCGCCGAGGTCTGCACCATGTTGCCGATGGTGGCGCCCGGCGAGCCGGGGCCCTGGGGTTCGGAGACGGTCCGCCCGGTGGCCGAGACGATGCCCTGGGTGACGCTGCTGGAGAGCCCCAGCGGGCTGCCCATGGCGAGGGTGATCTGGCCGAGCTGGACCTTGCCCGAGTCGCCGAAGCTGGCCGGCCGGAGACCGCTCGGCGGGTTGTTCAGCCGGATCACCGCGAGGTCGGAGTCGGGGTAGCTGGCGACCAGGCCGGCGTCCAGCGTCGTGGTGCTGTTGGCGAGGGTCACCGTGAAGGTCTTCGCGGAGCCGACCACGTGGGCGTTGGTGACGATGTCGCCCTTGTCGTCGTAGACGATCCCGGAGCCGAGGCTGTCGCCGGTGGTGATCTGCACCACGGAGGGCAGCACGTTGGCGATCACCGCCTGGTAGGCGTCCTGCAGCTGGGTCCCGCCGTTCGACTGGCCGGACGTCGCGGAGGCCTGGGTGGAGCCGGGGGACGAGGGCGAGCCGGTGGCGGCGACGGTGGCGGAGGAGGACGTGCCGCTGCTGCAGCCGGCCAGCGCCAGCGCGGCCGCCACGGCGACCACGGCCGCGGCCGGCAGCCGCCCGCCGGGCAGGGGGCTGGTGTGTTCCTTGCGACGGTGCACCTGGCTGCCTCCGATTCGTCACCACGCCGGGGGGCGCGGGCATGAGCGCACGGAAATCCTTGTCAGCTTTTCACCGTTTTGTCCGCTTTGTGGCTTCGACTCGCCCGAACGTGGCGGTCGGATCCGAACGCGGGTGCGCCGGAGATCCCCGAGGCGCGCCCCTAGGATCGGCACATGACTTGGTTGATCACCGGCGGTGCCGGATACATCGGCGGACACGTCGTCCGACAGCTGCTCGACGCCGGGGAGCGCGTCGCCGTCCTGGACGACCTCAGCACCGGCGACGCCTCCCGGCTGCCGGCCGGCGTCCCCCTGATCGAGGGCTCCACCCTGGACCGCGCCGCCCTGGACGCCGCTATCCGCGAGCACGGCGTCGAGGGCATCCTGCACTTCGCCGCCAAGAAGCAGGTCGGCGAGTCCGTCGAGCAGCCGTTCCTGTACTACCGCGAGAACATGATCGGCCTCCAGACCGTCCTGGAGGCCGCCGCCGAGGGCGGGGTGAAGCGCTTCCTCTTCTCCTCCTCCGCCGCGGTCTACGGCATGCCGGACGTCGACCTGGTCACCGAGTCCACGCCCTGCGCGCCGATGAGCCCGTACGGCGAGACCAAGCTGGCCGGCGAGTGGCTGGTCGCCGCGGCCGGCAAGGCCCACGGCATGTCCACCGTGGCCCTGCGCTACTTCAACGTGGCCGGCGCCGCCTCCCCCGAGCTCTCCGACGCCGGGGTGTTCAACCTGATCCCGATGGTCTTCGAGCGGCTCACCGCCGGCGAGGCCCCGCGGGTCTTCGGCGACGACTACCAGACCCCGGACGGCACCTGCGTCCGCGACTTCATCCACGTCTCCGACATCGCCTCGGCGCACGTGGCGGCCGCCAAGCGGATGGCCGCCGACCCGGCCGGCGCGACCTCCCTGGTGCTGAACATCGGCCGCGGCGAGGGCGTCAGCGTCAAGGAGATGCTGGCGGTGATCGGCAAGGTCACCGGCTACGACACCGCCGCCGAGGTGACCCCGCGCCGAGCCGGCGACCCGGCCCGGGTGGTGGCCTCCGCCGACCTGATCCACCGCGAGCTGGGCTGGACCGCCCGCCACGACGTGACCGAGATGGTCTCCTCCGCGTGGGACGGCTGGTGCAGCCGCCACCCCGGGGCCCGCAGGGCCTGATCCGACGGCGCCCGTCCGGCGGTGTCCGCCCCGCGGTTCAGCGGGCGGGCACCGCCGTGCCGTAGAAGGCGTCCAGCGCGTACACGCAGCGGTCCTTGGAGCCGACGAAGACCCGGCCGCCGACCGCCACCGGCGAGCCGGTGAGCTCGCCCTTGGTGCCGAGCTCCCAGCGCAGCTGACCGCTGGCCAGGTCCAGGGTGTGCAGCGAGTGGTCCCGGCTGCCCAGGTGCACCAGGCCGTCGGCCACCGCCGGGGAGCCGACGATCTCGCCACGGGCGGTGTAGCGCCAGCGCTCCCGGCCGGTGGCCGCCTCGAAGGCGTACAGCACCTCGCCGTTGCCGACCAGCACCATGCCGCCCGAGACCACCACCGGGTCGGCCCCCTGGCGGCGGCCGGTGACCCCGCGCCAGCGGTCCCGGCCGGTGGCCGCGTCCAGCGCGTAGACCGTGCCCAGGTAGTCGGCCACGTAGACCGCGTCGGCGTCCAGGGCGGGCGGGGTGAACAGCACCACCGGGGCGTCGAAGCGCCAGCGCTCGGCCCCGCTGGCCGCGTCCAGCGCGTACACCCGGGTGCCGGCCGACACGTACAGCACGCCGCCGCGCTCGACCGGGTGCGAGGGCACCTCCTCGCCGACCGGGAAGGACCAGCGCAGGCCCGCGCCGCGCGGGTCGACGCAGCGCAGCCGCCCGCCGCCGTAGTAGTAGGCGGCGCCGCCCACCAGGACCGGGCCGGACTGCGGGTTCTCGAAGTCCTGCTGGGCGTCGTCGGCGCGCCACAGCTCGGCGCCGTTGGCGGCCGAGCGGAGCTGGACGCCGCCGCCCCTGATGCCGCAGCAGAGCACGCCGTCGGCGGCGGAGAGCGAGTAGACCCAGCCGTCCAGCGAGGTGCGCCAGCGCTCGGTGCCGTCCGCGGCGTCCACGGTGTACAGGTGCGGGCCGTCCGCGGCGTGCACCCGGCCGGCGTCCACCGCGAGCGCCCAGGCCACGTCCCGGGTCTTGTAGCGGCGCTCGCCGGAGGCGATGTCCAGCGCGTGCACCTCGAAGCTGGAGACGAACAGCGTCCCGTCGGCGACCACCGGGGTGCCCCAGACGTCGTTGGACATCCGGAACCGCCAGGGGCGCCAGCGGGCGACCGGCGGGGGCGGCGGGACGGGGGCCCGGCGGACCCAGTCGGTCGTGGCCGGGGCGGTGCTCGGGCCGGGCTGCTCGTGCTCGGCCCGCGGCCCCGGGCCTATCCGGACGGAGGCGCCGGAGAGCTGCACCTCGACGGC
>NZ_LFVW01000059.1:0-32879 GCF_001182915.1 Kitasatospora sp. MY 5-36 | reverse complement strand
CCGCCCGCGAGGCGGGGGTCGGCGGCGCCGGCCGCGACCGCTTCCTCTCGCCGGACCTGGAGGCCGCCGCCGAACTGGTCGCCTCCGGCGAGCTGGTGCGCGCGGTCGAGCGGGTCACCGGCCCGCTGGCCTGACGTCCGTCCGACCGGGCCGATGGCGCCGCCGCGGGGTGACGGGGACTCAGTCCCAGTCGTCGCTCCGCGGCGAGCGCTCCCCGCGGCCCCCGCGGTTGCGCAGCTCGCCCAGGGCGGCGGCCAGGTTGACCCCGACGATGCCCGCCCAGCAGACCACCAGGCCGGCGAAGCCGCCGCTCTCCGGACTGCCCGCGATCGCCGTCAGCGGGACGCCGATGACCAGCGAGGTCACCGCGAGCCCGGTGTTGGAGCGCTTGCCGAAGCCCGAACGGCGGGGGTGGCCCCGGTGCTCGGAGCGCGGCTCGTCGTCCAGCCGCTTGGCCACCGAGCGCTCGACCCGGGCGTCCAGACGGGCGTCGAGCCGCCTCATGAAGGAGTCGACGAGTTCGTCCTCGTACTCCTTGCCGAGCTCCTTGCGGGCCTGGAGGGTGGCGTCGAGGTCGCGCCGCAGTTCGTCCTGACGAGTGTCCATAGGACCAGAGTGGGGCCGCGGGGGCGTCCGGTCCATCCGTTCGCGGGAGGAATCCGGGCGGGCTCAGGGAGAAATCAGGGTTGCCCCGCCCCGGCCCGGGTTTGTCCGATCCCGGCCCGGGTTTGCCCGACCCCGGCTCAGGTCTGTCCGACCCCGGCCCACCCGGCCCGGACCACCGCCGGGCCGTCCGACCCGCGGGGCGTCCCACCGGACGTCCCGCCGTACGAGACGTCTTTGCCAGGCGCCGCCCGCTCCTGCACAGTCGTCGTCCGAACCGCACGCACCCGGAGGTACCGCTGATGACCGCCACCGACGAGGCCGGCAGCGTCGGCCCCTCCGCCCGGCTGCTCCAGCTCTTCGAGGGGCACCGGCTGACGCCGACCCAGCGCCGGATCGCCCACTCGCTGGTGCGGCACGCCACCGAGGCGCCGTTCCTGTCCAGCGTGGAGGTCGCCGAACTCGCGGGCGTCAGCCAGCCGTCCGTCACCCGCTTCGCGGTCGCGCTCGGCTACGACGGCTACCCGGCGCTGCGCAAACAGCTGCGCGAACTCGGCGGCGGCGAACCGGCCGCGCCGGAGACCCCGGACGACGCGGTGCGCAACGAGCACCAGCAGGCCGTCCTCGCCGAGATCGCCCACCTGCGCCACCTCGCCGAACTCCTCGCCGACCCGGAGCCGATCATCCGGGCCGCCCGGCTGCTCGCCGCCTCCCGCCCGCTGCCGGTGCTCGGCCTGCGGGCCGCCTCGGCGCAGGCGCGCGGCTTCGCCTACTTCGCGTCCAAGGTGCACCCGGACATCCGGCTGCTGGACGAGGGCGGCAGCATGCTCGCCGACCGGCTGGAGCAGGCCCGGGCGGCCGGCGCCAGCGCGCTGCTCTGCTTCGCCCTGCCGCGCTACCCGCGGGAGCTGATGGACGCGCTGACGGTGGCCCGCGAGTGCGGGCTGACGGTGCTCACCGTCGCCGACAGCGCCTTCGCGCCGGTCGCCAAGCTGTCCGACCTGATGCTGCCGGCCGCCGTCGGCACCGGGCTGGTCTTCGACACCGCGTGCGCGCCGATGATGCTCGGCCGGGTGCTACTGCAGTCCATGTGCGACGAACTCCCGGGCGCGGAGGCCCGGTTGGAGGTGATCGAGCAGTCGGCGGCGGCGCGCGGACTCTTCCTGGAATAACCGCGGCCCGCGGCGGCGGGGGAGTAGCCGCCACGAACCCGGGCATCCCCCCTGCAGGGGGTGCCGCCCATGCGCGTGATCCACGAGATGAAGTTCGTCGCCCGCCTCTCCTCGGGTGCCGACGAATGGTCCTGCCCCACCTGCGGACGCCGCGTCACCCTGCGGCGCCTGCCCGAACCCGACCTGACCGTCCTCGACCCGGGCGACGAGTCCGCCGTCCACGTCGGCGTCATCGAACCCGACGCCCGCGCCGCCGCGGCCGCCGAGAAGTACGGCCTCGGCCCCGTCCAGAACATCCCCCGCCCGCCCTCCCCGCCCACCCCCGACGCCGACGACCGCCGCTGGCTCGCCGAGATCGGCATCGACTGGGACGGCGGCGCGGCGGCCTGAAGAGGTCAGCGACGAGGGGTGTAGATCGGAAGCTCGTCGGTCTGCAGTTCTGCGGGCAACGGGTCGGTGAGTGGAATGGGCTCGCCGTACTTGCCGTGAAGCACGCCCTGGTACTCGCCGTCGCGTGGATGCGTGTAGAGCGTCCAGGTGCCGTCGCGAGGGTCGGCGGCGACCAGGACGGCCACACCCGCGATGGCGTACCACTCGGTCTTGGCGGCGATGCCGCTGATCCGCTCGGAGGTGGAGATCACCTCCAGGGCGAAGGCGACGTCACCCGGGTCCGCCAGCCATTCGTCGTCGTCGCCCCAGTCCTTCGGGAAAACGACCAGGTCGGGAGTGGCGTAGTCGTCCTCGTTGTCCGGCATGCAGATCGACGAGTTCTCGTAGACGCGCAGGTCCTTGGGCAGCTTGGGGATGAGCTGGTCCCGTAGAACCTGCACGGTTCCCGCGTGCTTGCCGCGAGGGGTCGGGGACATCACCAGGGTTCCTCCGATGATCTGGACGCGAAGTCCCGTGCTCTCCTCGATCTCCTCCGCCGCATCCCGGAGTCTGCCGGGCCGCACGGTGATGGCCGTCATCGTGTCCTCCGCTCTCTGGTGCTGGGCCGAGTGGCTGGTGTCCGCCGGGTTCAGGCTAGCGCGCCAAGTGGGCCGGTGCCGGGGTTGATCGGATGCCTTCGGGGTCTGGTCGAAAGCCGACTGTTTAGTTATATTCAATCGAACATAGCTTGAATGAATCCATCCGCAGGGAGGCCGTGACTATGGTGCAGCAGCAGGCGAGCGGGCCGCGAGAGGTGCGCGCGGCGCGGGGGACGGGGCTGACGGCGCAGGGGTGGCAGCAGGAGGCCGCCCTGCGGATGCTGATGAACAACCTCGACCCGGAGGTGGCCGAGCACCCGTCGAAGCTGGTGGTGTACGGCGGGACGGGCAAGGCGGCGCGGGACTGGCGGTCCTTCGACGCCATGGTGCGGACGCTGGAGGGGCTGAAGCAGGACGAGACCATGCTGGTCCAGTCCGGGCGGCCGGTCGGCGTGATGCAGACCCACGAGTGGGCGCCGCGGGTGCTGATCGCCAACTCCAACCTGGTCGGCGACTGGGCCAACTGGGAGGAGTTCCGCCGGCTGGAGAGCCTCGGGCTCACCATGTACGGGCAGATGACCGCCGGCTCGTGGATCTACATCGGCACCCAGGGCATCCTCCAGGGCACCTACGAGACCTTCGCGGCCGTCGCCGGCAAGCGCTACAACGGCTCGCTGGAGGGCACCATCACCCTCACCGCCGGGCTCGGCGGGATGGGCGGCGCCCAGCCGCTGGCCGTCACCATGAACGGCGGCGTGGCGATCTGTATCGACTGCGACCCGTCCCGGATCGCCCGCCGGATCGAGCACCGCTACCTGGACGTCGAGGCCAAGGACCTCTCCCACGCGCTGGAGCTGGCCACCGCGGCCCGCGACAAGAAGCAGCCGCTCTCCATCGGCGTGCTGGGCAACGCCGCCGAGCTGGTCCCGCAGCTGCTCGCGATGGACGCGCCGATCGACATCGTCACCGACCAGACCAGCGCCCACGACCCGCTGGCCTACCTGCCGGTCGGCGTCGCCTTCGAGGACATGGCGGACTACGCGGCCGCCAAGCCCGCCGAGTTCACCCAGCGGGCCCGCGAGTCGATGGCCGCGCACGTCGAGGCGATGGTCGGCTTCCTGGATCGCGGCGCCGAGGTCTTCGACTACGGCAACTCGATCCGCGGCGAGGCCCAACTGGCCGGGTACGACCGCGCGTTCGCCTTCCCCGGCTTCGTCCCGGCGTACATCCGCCCGCTGTTCTGCGAGGGCAAGGGCCCGTTCCGCTGGGCGGCGCTGTCCGGCGACCCGCAGGACATCCACAAGACCGACAAGGCCGTCCTCGACCTCTTCCCGGAGAACGAGTCGCTGGCCCGCTGGATCAAGCTGGCCCAGGAGAAGGTGCACTTCCAGGGCCTGCCGGCGCGCATCTGCTGGCTCGGCTACGGCGAGCGCGACAAGGCCGGCGAGCGCTTCAACGACATGGTCGCCTCCGGTGAGCTGTCCGCTCCGATCGTGATCGGCCGCGACCACCTGGACTGCGGCTCGGTGGCCTCCCCGTACCGGGAGACCGAGGCGATGCTGGACGGCTCCGACGCGATCGCCGACTGGCCGCTGCTCAACGCCATGGTCAACGTCGCCTCCGGCGCCTCGTGGGTCTCCATCCACCACGGCGGCGGCGTCGGCATCGGCCGCTCGATCCACGCCGGCCAGGTCACCGTCGCCGACGGCACCGCGCTGGCCGGGGAGAAGATCCGCCGGGTGCTCACCAACGACCCGGGCATGGGCGTCATCCGGCACGTGGACGCCGGCTACGACCGGGCCACCGAGGTCGCCGCCGAGCGCGGTGTCCGCGTCCCGATGGGCGAGCTGTGACGCTTCCGTCGTTCGAAGAGATGTGGGCGGAGCTGCTCCCCGTGGGCCGCTCCGCCGCCTCCGGCGGCTACCGCCGCTTCGCCTGGAACTCCGCCGACGCCGAGTGCCGCGCCTGGTTCGAGCAGCAGGCCCGCAGTCGCGGCCTGGCGTACGAGCTGGACCGCAACGGCAACCAGTGGGCCTGGCTGGGCGATCCGACCGCCGGCGGCGCGGTCGTCACCGGCTCGCACCTGGACTCCGTCCCGGACGGCGGCGCCTTCGACGGCCCGCTCGGCGTGGTCTCCTCCTTCGCCGCGCTGGACGAACTGCGCTCCCGCGGCGCGGAGTTCACCAGGCCCCTGGCGATCGTCAACTTCGGCGACGAGGAGGGCGCCCGGTTCGGCGTGGCCTGCATCGGCTCCCGGCTGACCGCCGGGGTGCTCTCCCCGGAGCAGGCGTACGGGCTGCGCGACGCCGACGGCGTCCGGCTGCCCGACGCGATGGAGAAGGCCGGCTACGACCCCACCGCGATCGGCGCGGACGAGGACCGGCTGGCCCGGATCGGCGCCTTCGTCGAGCTGCACGTCGAACAGGGCCGCTGCCTCGCCGAGGGGCAGCCGGTCGGTGTGGCCGGGACGATCTGGCCGCACGGCCGCTGGCGGTTCGACTTCCACGGCGAGGCCAACCACGCCGGCACCACCCGGATCGAGGACCGCCGCGACCCGATGCTGACCTACGCCAACACCGTGCTGGCGGCCCGCAAGAAGGCGAAGCAGGCGGGCGCGCGGGCCACCTTCGGCAAGGTCGCGGTCGAGCCCAACGGCACCAACGCGATCGCCTCGCTGGTGCGCGGCTGGCTGGACTCCCGGGCGGCCGACGAGCGCACCCTCACCGAGCTGGTCGAGGCGATCGAGCGGGCCGCCGCCGAGCGCGGCGAGCGCGACGGCGTCCGGGTCGAGCTGACCCGCGAGTCCTACACCCCGGTGGTGGACTTCGACGGGCCGCTGCGCGACCGGCTGGCCAAGCTGCTGGACGCCCCGGTGCTGCCCACCGGCGCGGGACACGACGCCGGCATCCTGGCCTCGGCGATCCCGACCGCCATGCTGTTCGTGCGCAACCCCACCGGCGTCTCCCACTCCCCGGCCGAGCACGCCGAGCAGGCCGACTGCCTGGCCGGGGTCGCCGCCCTCGCCGACGTACTGGAGGACCTGGCGTGTCAGTGACCCCGTCGAGCCCCGTGGCGTACTGGGCCCAGTACGCCTGGCTGCCGCACGACAACGGGCCGGTGGTCGAGCGGGACGTGCTGATCACCACCGGCCCCGGCGGGACGATCGCCGCCGTCGTCCCGGACAGCGGCCCCTGCCCGCCCGGCGCCGTCCGGCTCGACGGGCTGCTGCTGCCCGGCCAGGCGAACGCCCACTCGCACGCCTTCCACCGGGCGCTGCGCGGGCACGTCCAGGTCGGCTCCGGCACCTTCTGGACCTGGCGCGACACCATGTACCGGTTCGCCGGCGCGCTGGACCCGGACCGCTACCTGGCGCTCGCCACCGCCGTCTACGCCGAGATGGCGCTGGCCGGCGTCACCGCCGTCGGCGAGTTCCACTACCTGCACCACGCGCCCGGCGGCGCCCGGTACACCGACCCGAACGCGATGGGCGAGGCGCTGATCGAGGCCGCCGCCCGGGCCGGCATCCGGATCACCCTGCTGGACACCTGCTACCTGTCCTCCGGCTTCGGGGCCGAGCCGACCCACCCGCAGCTGCGGTTCAGCGACGGCGACGCCGAGGCCTGGGCCGCCCGGGCGGACGCGCTCAAGCCGCGCGAGCACGCCCGGATCGGCGCCGCCGTCCACTCGGTGCGGGCCGTCCCGGCCGAGCAACTGGACACCGTCGCGCACTGGTCGGCGCTGCGCGGGGCGCCGCTGCACGTCCACCTGTCCGAGCAGACCGCCGAGAACGACGCCTGCCTGGCCGCGCACGGCGTCACCCCGACCCGGCTGCTCGCCGACCACGGCGTGCTCGGCCCGCGCACCTCGGCCGTGCACGCCACCCACCTGACCGACGAGGACGTCAGGCTCCTCACCGACTCCTCCACCACGGTCTGCATGTGCCCCACCACCGAGCGGGACCTCGCGGACGGCATCGGCCCGGCCCGCCGGCTCGCCTCGGCGGGCTCCCCGATCACCCTGGGCAGCGACAGCCACGCGGTGATCGACCCGTTCGAGGAGGCCCGCGCGCTGGAGCTGGACGAGCGGCTGCGGACGCGGACGCGCGGTCATTGGACGGCGAACGCGCTGCTGCGGGCCGGCACCGAGGACGGGCACGCCTCGCTTGGCTGGCCGGAGGCCGGACGGATCGAGGCCGGGGCGCTCGCCGACTTCACGGTGATCGCGCTGGACACCGTCCGTACGGCGGGCCCGCCGCCCCGGCTGGGCGCCGAGATCGCCGTCTTCGCGGCCTCGGCGGCGGACGTGCGGCACCTGGTGGTCGGCGGCCGGCACGTCGTCCGGGACGGCGTGCACCTGCTGGTGGCCGACGTGCCGGGTGCGCTGCGCTCCGCGATCCGCGCGCTGGACTACTGACCCCCGTTCAACCCCCTTCGGAAGGCGTTGTCTTGAGCACCACGACCACCCTGATCACGGGCATCGGCAGCCTGGTCACCAACGACCCCGGGCAGGGCGCCGGGCCGCTCGGCCTGCTCACCGACGCGGCGATGGTGGTCGACGGCGGCACCGTCGCCTGGGTCGGCCCGGCCGCGCAGGCCCCGGCGGCGGACGAGCGCTTCGACGCCGGGGGCCGGGCGCTGCTGCCCGGCTTCGTCGACTCGCACGCCCACCTGGTGTTCGCGGGGGACCGTACGGCCGAGTTCAACGCCCGGATGTCCGGGCAGGCGTACTCGGCGGGCGGCATCCGGACCACGGTGGCGGCCACGCGGGCCGCTTCGGATGCCGAACTGGAGGCCAACCTGGCTCGGTTCGTCCGGGAAGCGGTGCGGCAGGGCACCACCACCATCGAGTGCAAGTCCGGCTACGGTCTGACGGTCGAGGACGAGGCCCGGGCGCTGCGGATCGCCGCCGGGTACACCCCGGAGACGACGTACCTGGGCGCGCACGTGGTGGCGCCCGAGTACGCGGAGGACCCGGCCGGGTACGTGGAGCTGGTGACCGGCGAGATGCTGGACGCCTGCGCGCCGCACGCCCGTTGGGTGGACGTGTTCTGCGAGAAGGGCGCCTTCGACGGGGACCAGGCGCGGGCCGTCCTGACGGCGGGGATCGAGAAGGGCCTCACGCCGCGCGTGCACGCCAACCAGCTCACGTACGGGCCGGGCGTGCAGCTCGCGGTGGAGCTGGGGGCCGCCTCGGCGGACCACTGCACCCACCTGACGGACGAGGACGTGGCGGCGCTGGCGGGGTCGGCGACGGTCGCGACGCTGCTGCCGGGGGCGGAGTTCTCCACCCGGGCCGAGTACCCGAGCGGGCGCCGGCTGCTGGACGCGGGCGCGGTGGTGGCGCTGTCCACGGACTGCAACCCCGGTTCCAGCTTCACCAGTTCGATGGCGTTCTGTATTGCCGTGGCGGTGCGGGAGATGGGGATGACCCCGGACGAGGCGGTCTGGGCGGCCACCGCGGGCGGCGCCCGCGCCCTCCGGCGCAGCGACGTCGGCACCGTCACGGTCGGCGCCCGCGCCGACCTGCTGCTGCTGGAAGCGCCGTCGCATGTGCACCTGGCCTACCGCCCGGGTGTCCCCCTGGCGGCCGCGGTCTGGCGCGCGGGCGTCCGCGAGGTCTGAACGGTGGGTTCGCGTCGCCCCGTCGTGCCCCGTCGAGCAGCTGCTCGACGGGGCGACGCGCTGTCCGTCTGCGGTCGCCAGGGTGCGCGGGTTCCTCGGCCGGGACACGGCAGCGCTTCCGGGCAGGCCGTGATCATTAGTCCAGGACGGGAATACTGCCCGAACCGTGTGGACAGGACGCGCGGCCAGTCCATAGCGTCTCGCCCAGGCGGTCCAATCCGGGCCGAGCTGAAGGGGGTTGGCATGGCTCACCAGCGACTCACGGGCGTCGGCGTCGGAGACTGCAAGGAAGGAGACTGCCCGAACGTCTACCGCACCGACCGGGGCACCCTCGTCTTCCAGGGGAACCAGTACGCGGAGCTGGCGGTGCCGGTACACGAAGGCGCCGTGGAGCTGCCCGAGCATGTCGTGAAGGAGGCCATTCGTGTTCTTGGATGGTGAGGACTGGCAGAGGCTTCTGCACGGTTTCTCGCGGTCGGCGTTCCGGCTTGAGACTCTGCCCGCTTACAAGGTCGCGGGGGAGGCGGAAGAGATCGAGGAGTTCCTGAACGGGTACCGGATCGACCCCGGTACCTACTCGTCCGGCTGGACCGACAGGCTCAGGGCTCATACCGCGGCCGGTCGTACGGTTCAGCGCGTACACATCGTTACCCGGCCGCTGAGTGACTACCTGCGGTACGAGTTCATGTACTACGCACCGCATGCCAGGGCCGGTGAGGACATCCGCATTCTCGACCTGACCGACAGGCCGAACCCGGGCCTTCCGGCTCAGGACTTCTGGGCCTTCGACGATTCGACCGTGGTCCTGATGAACTACGAGCCCGACGGAACGCAGATCAACCGCGTGCTTGTCGAGGACGACGTCGAGAAGTACCGGGAATGGCGGCGGATCGCTGTGGCCGAGTCGGTGCCCTTCATGGACTATGTGGAAGAGCACGGGTGGCAATAGACCCGGAAGAGCTGGGGCACAGTAAAAGTGACCTGGCAAAGGCATTGAGGGAACTACGGGTTCAAGCCGGTCTCGCAGGAGACCGGCTTGCTCGGCGTTGCGGCATGACGCAGTCGAAGATCAGCAAGATCGAAACAGGCAGGACCGTGCCGTCCCTGGTGGACGTGGAGCTGATCCTGCGGGCCCTCGAAGTGCCGGCCGAGTTGGCGCGACAGGTGTTCGACCTGGCCCGTGTGGCGAATACCGAGTGGCAGGACATCCGCACTTTGAGGAAGAAGGGCCTGGAGAGGAAGCAAGCCGAGCTCGCGGCGCTCGACCAGTCCTCCAGCGAGATCCGCTACTTCCTGATCTCGATGCTCAACACGCTGCTCGCCTCGCCCGAGTACGTGCGGGCGAGCCTCGCCCATGTGCCGGGGGACACCAGCAGGGCCGCCATGAAGAAACTGGAGCGTCAGACCGTCCTGTACGACGAGTCGAAGACCTTCACCTTCGTACTCACCGAGCAGGCTGCCCGGTGGGCGCTCCTGCCGCCTCGGGCCATGGTCATGCAGATCGAACGACTCGTTTCCGTTTCCAGGCTCCCGAACGTCCGGCTCGGCGTGATTCCACTCGGGAAGCACATCCCGGAGAGCCCGCTGAACACCTTCACGGTGTACGACAGCAGCCTTGCCACGGTCGAGACGGAGACCGGAATCATCACGCTCCGGGACCGGCGGGACATCAAGGCGTACCGGGACGCGTTCGCCATGTACGAAGGTTATGCACTGTTCGGTGAGGAAGCCCGAGAGAAGCTGGCTGAATGGTCGGCCCTCTTCCTCGGCGGTCTTTAGTCGCGCACGGGAATAATCGCCTTCCTCCCCTTTCGGTCCCCTTACTGTGGACTCCTCGCCTTGTGGCTGCTCTCCCGTGCGGTACCAGCGTCTCCGCTGACATCGTCCCGATTGGTCTGATAATCGCGGATTTGCTGTCGGCGGTGCCGGTTGCGGGATCGTGGGCCCGCGCGAGCGGCGCGCGGGACCCGTCAACGAAAGGGCGAACCCATGAAGAAGATCACTGCGAAGCTCTGGCGGATCATCCGTGGCCCGATGCAGTGGCGCGTGCTGTGGCTGTGGCACTCGAAGTTCATGGTCGGGGTGACGGGCATCGTCCGCGACCAGGACGGCCGTGTGCTGCTGCTGAAGCACCGGATGTGGCCGGAGGGCCGGCAGTGGGGTCTGCCGACCGGCTACGCCGACAAGGGCGAGAGCTTCGAGGACACGATCGTGCGTGAGGTCCGGGAGGAAACCGGACTCACGGTGAAGGTGTGCGAGCTGGCGCACCTGAAGAGCGGCTACAAACTTCGTGTCGAAGTCGCCTACGAGGCCCTGTACGTCACTGGGCAGGTCAGGGCGGCTTCGTTCGAGATCCTGGAGGCTCGATGGTTCTCGCCGGACGAACTCCCCGGGGGAGTGCAGGAATCACATCGGCGACTGATCAGTCGTCGGCCGTACTGACCCTTGGTCGATCACTCACCCCTTCCTGCCTGGCGCCGAACGAGCACCTGTCCGGAGACCCCGCCGAGCGGGCCGAGTTGGCTCACCTGCTGGCCGCGCGACGGGCGACGGCAGCGCTCGACCGGGCCCATCCGCACATCACGTTCTCACTGTTGCACTGGGTGGTCGACACATCGTCCGACGAGCCGGCCCGCGAAGTCTTTCGGCAGGGTGCTGCCCTTCTGGCCGACCGCTACGGGGAATTGGGGCTGAGTCGACTGCTGCCGACTGACCGGGTGTGGGTAGGGGTGCGCTCGACCCGGCCCGACGCGTTCGGCGGCTTCCACCATCCGAACCAGGGGTACCGGCATGTGCAACTGGCGTCCGTGGTCACGAGGTACGGGCGGCTGAACGATCCCCGACCGGCGTCACCGGAACTGGTGGCGCTCGACCTCCTCCGTAGCTACGCGCACGACTGCCTGCACTGGGGGTCGTTCCGGGAGTACCGGCTCCAAGGCGAGCAAGTGATCCGGAGCCGTTACGGCATCAACCGCCGCGACCAGCACGGCCGGACGTACTCGTCCCAGGACAGGAGCGATGCTTCGTCGACGCGGAATCTCGGCATCGTGATGGAGGGGGCCACGGATCGGGAGGCCCGGATGATCTCCGCTGCGGTGGCCGACCGTCTCGGCCTGGCCGAACGCATCGCGGCAGCCGATCGCCTGGCGTTCCGGGACACCACGGGACGGCTGGAGCCGAGCGATTTCGACCACGCAGAGCCTGGTGTTGCCACCCGCTTCCACCTGGCCATGGCCGGATATGAGCACGGCGTCGGCGCTCGCTACCAGCGCTTCCTCGCCGACATGGGCGGCCCGGAGGCGGACACGCTGCATGCGCTGATCATCACGGCGGTGATCAGCGGCAATCTGTTCGGCCTTTCGAGCTGGCTCGATCAGCGGCACGGCCCCGAGGCTTTCCGTCGCACCTTCCGCTCGTCTGCCTACTCGGGGCCTGACCCCGATGAATGGACGACCACGGCAAGTCGTGCCTGATCCTTCGTGCTCAGCAGTCTCGTGCCCTGAGTATTCGAGCCGGCCGGCAAGCACGATCGGCAGGTCCGCTGGGGTGGGCCCGCCCACAACCGGACCGAACCGTTCGCCTCACGCAGGAGGTCGGGTGGGCCGATTTCCTGCGCGTTCAGGTGCTGCAAGCGACCATCACTTCGACTACGAGAACAGCCGCGCTGGACGCGCCGTCGCACGTCCACCTGGCCTACCGGCCGGGCGTTCGGGAGGTCTGAACGGTGGGTTCGCGTCGCCCCGTCGAGCACCGGCTCGACGGGGCGACGTGCTGCTCAGGGGGTGGCGGTGAGGTGGTCGAACTCGCCGGCCTTGGCGCCCTGGAGGAACGTGGCGAACTTGAGGGACGTGGTGCGGACGATGACGTCTCCCTCATCGGACTCCCGGAGCTCAACTACCCCGTCGGCAGCCCGGACCTCAACGCATGCGTTGCTGGAGCCGGAGTAGCTGGACTTCTGCCATGCAGGGCTACTCATGATTGCCCTCTATCTCCTTCTTGATGGATCGGATGAAGTCTCGCGAGTCATCTTCGGAGAGGGCTACGGACGCCATTCGATCGAGGATCTCGCGGTAGCTTGCAAGGTCGGAGGGTGCATCGAAGAGCGGACACCCGAAGCTGATGTCGATCTGCACTGTGTCCAACTCGGGCACCGGACCGGCGATATAGACGAAGTTCTCGCTGGGGCCGGGCAGCGATTCGATCTTAAACGGCACGACCCGAACTGAGATGCCAGGGCTCTCGGAATGGTCAATGAGGGCGCCGAGTTGCTCGGCAAGTGCCTCTGGCCCGCTGAACTGCATCCGCAGTGCGGCTTCATGGATGAACGCAGTGTAGGGGGTAGCGTCGTCGCGGATGATCTGCTGCCTCCGCAGGCGGAAGGCGAGGCGGAGATCGACATCAGCCTGCGGCAATGGCGGGATCGCACGGGCGAACACCGAGGCGGCGTAGGCCGGAGTTTGAAGCAGCCCGGGCAGGAAGGTGATCGAGTAGGTGGCGATCCGCCGGGCATGGGCCTCGATCGCCGCCACATCGAGCAGGTTGCTGGTCAGACTCGGGCTGTACTCCTCCCACCAGCCAGTTTCTCGCTCCCGGGTCATGTCAGCGAGCGTGGCGATCAGGGGCTCGTTGCCACACGCGCAGGCCGCCGCGATCTCACGCAGACGTTCCTCGCTGACAGCCGACTTCCCGTTCTCCATCTGACTCACCAAGGCAGCAGTCACCCCAAGCAGACGGGCAAGGTGGCTGCCGCCGAAGCCGGCTTGCTCTCTCATCCTCCGCAGTTCGGCGCCGAGGCGCCGCTTACGGAGGGTGGGGACTCGAAGGGCCATGGCGTCCTCTCAACAGGTGCAGAGGCCAGTGTGCCGCGCCGGTTGCCGGTGGATCCATCCGGGCTCGGCGGAGCGCGTCCCCCGATGGGAGGACACTTCTCGCGTTCGAATTTAATTAAAGAGCGGATGCGCTATCGTCGTTCACAGCTCGATCCGACGGATCGTCAGTAATGCCTGCATCCAAGGCAGTAGGCGCCTGCTGCCCGCACGCCGAAGAGCAACCGCCACCCCGGCCTGGCTCACGGCGACGACCGTCATCCCCCTCCCCACACCACAGCCTCACGGAGGTTCCCGTGTGCACCCGTAACACCCCCTCGCTCACCCTCTCCCGCCAGGCCCTGCGGGACGCGATGACCCGTAGCGGCGGCTGGGACGCCGACAGCATCTTCAACGCCGAACTCGCCCTGATGGAGCTCGTCGTCAACGCCTGGCGGCACGGCGACACCCCCGTGCCCGTCGTCTGGTTCTCCGTCCTCGGCCGCACCCTCCGGGTCACCGTCTCCGACGAGAGCGACGCCCTCCCCCGGCGGCGAACCCCCGCCGACTCCGCCGAGTCCGGCCGGGGCCTCCAACTCGTGGAGGGCCTCACCCACCGCTGGGGCGTCGACCCGCAGAAGCGCGGCAAGTCCATCTGGTACGAGCTGGACTGCCGCGCGTGACCGGCTACCCCGTCCTGCCGGAGGACCCCCGGATGCGTGACTACACCAAACCCCACCTCATGGCCCTTCTGGGCGAGTTGCACAGGCGCGGCCTGCCGCACGGGCTCCTCTGGGGGTCCGCCTCGCCGGGTGAGACCACCATCGACGGACGCATCCTGATCGACTTCGGGAACGCTCCGGTGAGCACTTTGCTCAACCTCCTCCGCCTGCTCCGCGAACTGGACGATGACGACGAGGCGTGGCGCCAGTGAAGTTCTTCATCGGCGCGATCCTCCTCGCCCTCCTCGCCCTCGGCGTCCTCGCGACCCTCAGGATGCCCCGCCCCGAGGCGCGCGACGAGCAGTACTGAAACACGCGAAGGCCCTCGCCCACCCAGGGCGAGGGCCTCGCGGGCATGGAGCCGGTCTTCGTCAGATCTCGTACAGATGGTGCGGGAGCGCTCGCTCCCAGACTGCTTCGAACGCGGTGGTGCACAGCGTCACGGCGTCCGGCTCTGTCGTGATCTCGTCCTCGACCACGGCGCCGTCCCCGGAGAAGTGGTGCACTCGAAGCAGCGCACCGTCGAACAGCCAGAAGTCGTTCCCGGGCAGGGGGATGCTCGTGGCCTGCCGCCGTGGCAGCCAGCGGACCTGCTCGCCGGCCGTGACGTTGGCGTGGGTGACGTAGTGCTCCCACCGGATGTACTCGGACACGGGCTCGGAGACCACCCGGGCTCGGCGAATGACCACGCCTCGCGCCACGGCGTCCGTGATCAACTGGTCATAGGGATGCCACCAGGACGCCTGGTCCTCCCAGTTGATCCGCTCACCGCGCTGCCAGGCCTCGAACCGATCCGTCGGGGCGTACGAATCCCGCAGCTCCAGATGGACGGCGGACCGCTGGCACTGCTCAAGCAGCTCAGCGAAGCCGGGCACGCTCGACGGCATCACATGCCTCCCTGATCATGGGCACCGGCCCGTTCGCTGGGCAGGCGTTCGGTGGCGCGGTGCTGATCACTTCATTCCCAACGAGCGGCGCAGGAAGTGCAGTTCGTGGTGCAGCAGGTTTTCCACCACCGCCTCGTCCGTCGGCCGGTGGCCGGTGGCGCGTAGGGGGAGGACCTCGTGCGGGCGGCCGGCGGCGAGGAGGGCGGCGGAGAGCCGCAGGGTGTGGGCGGGGTAGACGTTGTCGTCGGCGAGGCCCTGGATCAGCAGCAGCGGGCGGCTCAGCTTCGGCGCCTCGGCGATCAGCGAGCCGCTGTCGTAGTGCTCGGGGTGCTCGTCGGGGTGGCCGAGGAAGCGCTCCTGCCAGTGGGTGTCGTAGAACCGCCAGTCGGTGGGGGCGGCTCCGGCGGAGGCGGCGTGGAAGACGTCCGGGCGCCTCAATACGGCGAGGGCGGCGAGGTAGCCGCCGTAGGACCAGCCGCGGATGCCGACCCGGTCGAGGTCGAGCAGTCCGGGCCGCAGCCGGGCGGCCGCCCGCAGGCCCTCGACCTGGTCCGCCAGCGGGAGCGTCGCCTTGTCGCCGTACACGGCCTTCTCCCACCGGGGCCCGCGGCCGGGGGTGCCGCGGCCGTCCACCACGAGGACGGCGAAGCCCTGGTCGGCGAACCACTGGGAGACCTGGTCCCACCAGAGGCCGCCGGTGGTGGCCTTCTGCGTCGCGGGCCCGCCGTACGGGTCGAGCAGGACGGGCAGCGGGCCGTCCCCGGGGCGGTGGCCGGCGGGGAGGAAGAGCGTGGCGCGCAGGGTGTGTGGGCCGAGCCTGAGCAGCTCGGGCGCGGCAGTGACGACGGGCGGCTCGGCGTACGAGGTGAGCGGGCGGGGTGCCGAGCCCTCCCGCAGAGCGGTTGTGAAGCCGCCGGGGTGCCCGGGGGTGCGGGTGGTGAGCACCAGCGTGCCGCCGCGCCGCACCCCGGTGTGCAGGCCGGGGCCGTCGCTCAGCCGACGGATGCCGCCGTCCGGTCCGTACGTCCAGAGGTGGGTCTCGGTGGGCTCCTCGGAAGCGGTGAACAGCACCTGCTCGCCCTCCGTGCCGAGCACCGCGCGCAGCTGGAGCCCGGGCGGGGTGACCGGTTCGCCGTCGACGGTCAGGTGCCGGGTGTCGCCGAGGTCGGCGGTGTCCACCAGGGCGCCGCCCGCGGTGCGGGCGGGCAGGCCGGGCAGCAGCTCGACCCAGTGGGCGTCCCGGCGCTCGGCGAGCACTCGGGTGGTGCCGTCCGGCTCGACGGCCACCACAAGGACGGTGCGCTGGTCGCGGCTCTGCACGGCGGCGTACGGGCCGTGGTCGTCCCAGCCGGCGGCGGTCAGGTACTCGAAGGCGGCGCGGTCCCAGCGGACCTCGGTGTCGCTGCCGTCGAGGCCGAGCAGCCGCAGCGAGACCTCGGCGTTGGCGGTGCCGGCGAGCGGGTAGCGGACGGCGCGCGGCGGGCGGTGCGGGTCGGCGGGGTCGGCCGGGAAGAGCCGGGCGAGCGGGCGGTCGTCGACCCGGGCGACCAGCAGCGCGGTGCCGTCGGGGGACCACCAGTGGCCGCGGTCGCGGTGCATCTCCTCGGCGGCGACGTACTCGGCGAGCCCGTAGGAGACGTCCTCGGCCTCGGGTTCGGCGAGCGGGCGGTCGTCCGTGCCGTCGACGCCGACCACCCGCAGGGCGCCGCCGCGGACGTAGGCGATCCGGCGCCCGGTCGGGTCGAGCCTGGGGTCCTGCGGCGGGCCGGGGACGGGGACGGCGCGGACGGTGCCGGCGGCGGTGTCGGCCAGCCACAGGGCGCCGTCCAGGGCGAAGGCGGCGAGCGTGCCGGCGGCGTCGGTGCTGTACGCGGCGATGCCCTCGTCGGCGCCCAGCGCGGCCGGGTCGGCGAGCAGCCGCTCCTGGCCGGTGGCGGTGTCCAGGGCCCAGAGGCAGGCGAGCGGGTCGGTGCCGGAGCGGCCGCGCAGGAAGAGCACGGTGGCGCCGTCCGCCGAGGGCTCGGGCCGGGTGGGGACGCCCAGGGTGAAGCGCCGGGTGCGGGCCAGCTGGCGGGGTAAGGAGGGGGTCGTCATGCCGGGCACCATAGGCACGGCCGACGGGCTCCTGTCGAGCGGGAAAAGCACTCGGGGCCGCCGCGGATCCTGGAATCCACGGCGGCCCCGGAGCGAGTGGGGACGGGCGTCAGTGCACGTCGCCCATGAGGGCCTGGACCTTCTTGCGGTAGGTGAAGATGGCGAACCCGGCGAGGGCCGCGAGCGACGCCTGCATCGCGATGATCCCGGTGCCGTTGAGGCTGACGCCGGCCAGCGAGAGCAGGCTGGTGGTGCAGTCACCGGCGGTGACGGCGAGGAACCAGACGCCCATCATCTGGGAGGCGTACTTGCGCGGCGCCATCTTGGTGGTGACCGAGAGGCCGACCGGGGAGAGGCAGAGCTCACCGATGGTCTGGATCAGGTAGATCGAGACGAGCCAGAGCGGGGAGACCAGGGTGCCGTTGTCCGCCATGGTCATCGGGATGATGAAGACGAAGAACGAGACGCCGACCAGGAGCAGGCCGATCGAGAACTTCACGATGGTGTTCGGCTCCTTGTCCCGGCGGGACAGCCAGAGCCACAGCCAGGCGAAGACCGGCGCGAACGCCATCACGAACAGCGGGTTCAGCGACTGGTACCAGGTGGCCGAGAAGCCGAGGCCGAACAGGGAGTCCGCGGTCTTCTTGTCCGCGAACAGGGAGAGCGTCGACCCGCCCTGGTCGTAGATCATCCAGAAGATCGCGGCCGCGGCGAAGAACCAGATGTACGCGGACATCTTGGACTGCTCGTCGGAGGTCAGGTCCTTGTCGCGCTTGATCCGGGCCAGCACGGTGATCGGGATCAGCAGACCGGCGATGGTCAGCGGGACGAGGGCCCAGTTCAGCGTGTAGAGGCCCAGGCCGGCCACGACGCCGTAGAAGGCGGCGACGCCGAGCACCGTCAGGCCGGCCTTCTTCAGCAGGCGCTTGCGCTCCTCGGGCAGCAGCGGGTTGGGGACCTCGCTGCTCACCGGGTTCAGGTGGCGGCTGCCGAGCAGGAACTGGGTCAGGCCGAGGGCCATGCCGATCGCGGCCAGACCGAAGCCCAGGTGCCAGTTGTACTCCTTGCCGATCGTCCCGATGACGAACGGGGCGACGAAGGCACCGAGGTTGATGCTCATGTAGAAGACGGTGAACCCACCGTCGCGGCGCGGGTCCTCGGGGCCGTTGTAGAGCTGGCCGACCATCGTGGAGATGTTGGCCTTCAGCAGCCCGGAACCGAGCGCGACCAGGAGCAGGCCGAGGAAGAACGCCGCCTGGCCCGGGACGGCCAGCGCGATGTGGCCGGACATGATCACGAACCCGGCGATGGCGACGGTCTTGCGGGCGCCCCAGACCCGGTCGCCGAACCAGCCGCCCGGGTAGGCCATGAGGTAGACCATCGAGACGTAGACGGAGTAGATCGCCGTCGCCGTCGTCGCCTTCATGGCGAGGCCGCCGCCCTGGCTGCCGACGGCGGCGTCGGCGCCACCGGAGACCAGGTAGTAGATGAGCAGGGCGCGCATGCCGTAGTAGGAGAAGCGCTCCCACATCTCGGTCATGAACAGCGTGGCGAGACCTCGGGGATGCCCGAGGAAGGTCTTGCCGCTGGGAGATGCCGACGTCGCGTCGGTGTCCAGGGTCTTAGACGCCATGAGTAGTGGTTCCTTGCCTGACAGCGTCCGCGTAGGGGGGTGGGCGGCGGACGTGGACCAAACCACTCTACGTGGCGACATTTGGCTCTATCAGATGACAAAAGTCTTGAATCAGGTATGTGAATGGCAAAGTTGGCGACAAATCTGCCCGATCTATCGATGGTAGATGGGCGTGTCTTCCTTCGGTTTCAAGATCCAACAGGCGATTCTTCACCGAAGGGCCGGTCTGTTGCGCCCTGTTGAGCCCGATTGCGGCCTTGTATAACGATCACGCTCTGTGAACTACCTCACAGGGCGTACGGGGATACCCCGGCGGACTACCATCACCACATGACCTGTGTGCTGCTCGCCGAGGACGATCCGGCGATCTCCGAACCGCTCGCCCGGGCCCTGCGACGCGAGGGCTATGAGGTGCTCGTCCGCGAGGACGGTCCGACCGCACTCGCCGCCGGCCTCACCGAGGAGGTCGACCTCGTCGTCCTGGACCTCGGCCTGCCCGAGATGGACGGCCTGGAGGTCTGCCGCCGCCTGCGTGCCGACGGCAAGAGCTGCCCCGTCCTGGTGCTCACCGCCCGCGCGGACGAGGTGGACACCGTGGTCGGCCTGGACGCCGGTGCCGACGACTACGTCACCAAGCCCTTCCGCCTGGCCGAACTGCTCGCCCGCGTCCGGGCCCTGCTCCGGCGCGGCAACGTCGACCAGCTCACCACCGGCGCGCACGGGGTGAAGATCGACATCGAGTCCCACCGCGCCTGGCTCGGCGACGAGGAGCTCACCCTCTCCGCCAAGGAGTTCGAGCTGCTGCGCGTCCTGGTCCGGGACGCCGGCCGGGTGGTCACCCGCGAGGAGATCATGCGGCAGGTCTGGGACACCACGTGGTGGACCTCCACCAAGACCCTGGACATGCACATCTCCTGGCTCCGCAAGAAGCTCGGCGACGACGCGGCCAACCCGCGCTACATCGCCACCGTGCGCGGCGTGGGGTTCCGGTTCGAGAAGAATTGACCCTGACGGAGACCGGGCCCTCGGCCCGCGGCGGCGGAACACCCCGGGGAGCGGCAGCGTGAAGCGCAGGATGATCAACTCGCTGCTGGGCGTCGTCCTGGTGGTCGTCGTGGTGTTCTGCGTGCCGCTCGCCCTGGTCGAGAAGCGGACCATCGTCAACTCGGCCCAGGACCGGGTGGACGCCGCCGCCGTCCGGGTGCTCGCCCTGGTCGAGAGCCGGCTCGCCGCGGGCGAGCCGGTCACCGGGCGGGCCTTCGAGAGCCAGGTCACCGAGGGCAGCTACGTCGAGGTGCAGGTGCCCGGCCAGCCGGTGGTCTCCGCCGGCGAGCGCCCGGCCGGGAACCACCTGCTGAAGGCCGTCGAGCGGGGCAACAGCGGCGAGACCGTCACCGTCGAGCAGTCCCGCGAGGACGTCGACCACGAGATCGCCAACAACCTGCTGCTGCTCGGCGTGGTCGCCCTGCTCGCCGTCCAGGCCGCGGTGGCGCTCGCCGTCTGGCAGGCCAAGCGGCTCGCCCGGCCGCTCACCGACCTCGCCGAGACCGCCGAGCGGCTCGGTTCCGGCGACCCGCGCCCGCGCGACCGCCGCTACGGGGTGCCCGAGCTCGACCGGGTCGCCGAGGTGCTGGACACCAGCGCCGAGCGGATCGCCCGGATGCTCACCGCCGAGCGCCGGCTCGCCGCCGACGCCTCGCACCAGTTGCGCACCCCGCTCACCGCGCTCTCCATGCGGCTGGAGGAGATCACCGCCCTCGCCGAGGAGCCGGAGACGGTCAAGGAGGAGGCGACCATCGCCCTCCAGCAGGTCGAGCGGCTCACCGACGTGGTCCAGCGGCTGCTCACCACCCAGCGCGACCCGCGCAGCCCCACCGCCGTCGCCTTCGACCTGGACGAGGTGATCAAGCAGCAGGTGGAGGAGTGGGGCCCGACACTGCGGGAGCAGGGCCGGGTGCTCTCCCTGGAGGGGCTGCACGGGGTCACCGCGGTCGGCACCCCGGGGACGGTCGCCCAGGTGCTGGCCACCCTGATCGAGAACTCGCTGATGCACGGCGCCGGGACGATCACCCTGCGGATCCGGCCCTCCGGCACCTCGGTGGTGGTCGAGGTCCAGGACCAGGGCGCCGGCGTGCCGCCGGACCTCGGCAACCGGGTGTTCGAGCGCGCGGTCAGCGGGCGCAACTCCACCGGCATCGGGCTGGCCGTCGCCCGCGACCTCGCGGAGGCGGACGGCGGGCGGCTCGAACTGCTCTCGCTGAAGCCGGCGGTGTTCGCGCTCTTCCTCGGACGCAGCCACCAGGACTGAGGGCCTGAGGCCGGCCGGGACACGGCAGGATCCGGCGGGGGGATACGGCAGGGGTATACGGCCGGGGATGCGGCGAGCCCCGGCGGCCGGGTTCGGCGAGCCGGGGCTGCGCGGGGTAGGAGGGCGGCGCGAGGACCGCGGGGCCTACTCGGCCTTGGCGAGCCGGATCCGCTCGGTGGCCAGCATCAGCTCGGCCTGCGCGGCCAGCTCCTGGCCGGCGGCGGCGCCCACCGACTGCTGGGCGGGCAGCTCGACGGTCTCCGGCACGGCCTTGAACACCCAGGTGCGGTACGAGACGAAGCGGAACACGGTGGCCACGGCGAGGCCGATCACCTTGGCGCCGATCTGCTCGTAGTGCGAGCGCAGGTCGAGCACGTACACCGAGAAGCCGAGGACGCCGGTCTCGATCAGCATGCCGATGCCGCTGTAGACCAGGAAGAGCGTGATCTCGCGCTTGCGGGAGGCGGCGTCGCGGTCCCGGTAGAGCCAGTAGCGGTAGCCCAGGTAGTTGGTCGCGATCGCGATCACCGTCGCGACGATGTTCGACCGCACCGAGGCCAGGCCCATGCCGTTGAGGCAGACCCAGAACACGGCGAAGTTGACCACCACGCCGCTCAGGCCGACGATGCCGAACTTCACCACTTCGCCCTTGAGCCCACGCAGCTTCTGCGCGAGTGAGGGTTCCGAAGCCGCGTTCGTCGCCATACCGGAGTGCCTCCATGTGCCTGCTGGTCGAAAGGGCCGGTCGCGGTCGCGCGGCCGCCCCTTGAGCCCTGCGTGCACGCACATGATCGGACCGCGCAGACCAGGACCTAGCCGTCCAGGCTACCCGCTTCCATCGAACGGCTCAGCCCCCAGGGCGCCAGGTTGACATCTACGCGCGTCCGCTCCAGCGGCCCCACCTGCGGCTCCACCGCCCCCGACCGGCCCGGATATCCTGGGCCGCGTGACTTCCCCGGGCAATGTGAATTTTCCAGTGGTGGGCATGATCGGTGGCGGGCAGCTGGCCCGCATGGCACACCAGGCGGGCATCCCGCTCGGGGTCAGGTTCAAACTCCTCGCCGACACGCCCCAGGACTCCGCCGCACAGGTGGTCTCCGACGTCGTCCTCGGTGACTACCGCGACCTCGACACCCTGCGCGCCTTCGCCGCCGGCTGCGACGTGATCACCTTCGACCACGAGCACGTCCCCACCGAGCACCTGCGGGCCCTGGAGGCCGACGGCATCGCCGTCCGCCCCGGCCCGGAGGCGCTGGTCAACGCCCAGGACAAGGGCGTGATGCGGGCCAAGCTGGACTCCATCGACGTGCCCTGCCCCCGGCACCGGCTCGTCGCCGACCCGGCCGACGTGACCGCCTTCGCGAACGAGGGCACCGGCTACCCGGTCGTCCTGAAGACCGTCCGCGGCGGCTACGACGGCAAGGGCGTCTGGGTCGTCGACGACGAGGAGCAGGCGCACGCCCCGTTCCTGGCCGGCGTCGCGGTGCTGGCCGAGGAGAAGGTCGACTTCGTCCGCGAGCTGGCCGCCAACGTCGTCCGCTCGCCCAGCGGCCAGGCCGTCGCCTACCCGGTGGTGGAGAGCGTCCAGGAGAACGGCGTCTGCGCCGAGGTCACCGCCCCCGCGCCGGACCTCGACCCGGCCCTGTCGGACGAGGCCCAGCAGCTCGCCCTGCGGATCGCCGGGGACCTCGGCATCGTCGGCCACCTCGCCGTCGAGCTGTTCCAGACCCGCGACGGCCGCATCCTCGTCAACGAGCTGGCCATGCGCCCGCACAACTCCGGGCACTGGACCCAGGACGGCGCCGTCACCTCGCAGTTCGAGAACCACCTGCGGGCCGTCCTCGACCTCCCGCTGGGCGACCCCCGCCCGCGCGCCAGGTGGACCGTCATGGTCAACGTCCTCGGCGGCGACTACCCGGACATGTACCACCCCTTCCTGCACTGCATGGCCCGCGACCCCGGGCTGCGGATCCACATGTACGGGAAGGACGTGAAGCCCGGCCGCAAGGTCGGCCACGTCAACGTCTTCGGGGACGACCTCGAAGACGTCCGCGAGCGCGCCCGCCACGCGGCCGCCTACCTGCGAGGAACGATCACCGAATGACCAACCCCCTCATCGGCATCGTGATGGGCTCGGACTCCGACTGGCCGGTCATGGAGGCCGCCGCCCAGGCCCTGGACGAGTTCGAGGTCCCGTACGAGGTGGACGTCGTCTCCGCCCACCGGATGCCCCGCGAGATGGTCGCGTACGGCGAGCAGGCCCACGGGCGCGGCCTGAAGGCGATCATCGCGGGCGCCGGCGGCGCGGCCCACCTGCCGGGCATGCTCGCCTCGGTCACCCCGCTGCCCGTCATCGGCGTGCCGGTGCCGCTGCGGTACCTGGACGGCATGGACAGCCTGCTGTCGATCGTCCAGATGCCGGCCGGCGTGCCGGTGGCGACCGTCTCGGTGGCCGGCGCGCGCAACGCCGGCCTGCTCGCGGTGCGGATGCTCGCCGCCTTCGACCCCGAGCTCACCGAGAAGATGACCGACTTCCAGGCCGAGCTGAACAACCAGGCCACCGAGAAGGGCAGGAAGCTGCGCGCCAAGGTGGCCGGTTCCGCGTCCTTCGGCTTCGGCAAGTAGTTCGGCCACCCGCGGGCGTGGGGTAGAACAGCACGCATGACCGCTGACCTGGACTCCCCCACCCCGCTGGACCGCGCCCGCGCCCTGCTGCGCACCGCCCCCGTGGTGGACGGCCACAACGACCTCCCCTGGGCGATGCGCGAGCAGGCCGGGTACGACCTCGGCGCGCTCGACCTCGCCGCCGACCAGAGCGACCGGCTGCACACCGACCTCGCCCGCCTCGCGGAGGGCGGCGTCGGCGCCCAGTTCTGGTCCGTCTACGTCCCCTCCTCGCTGGCCGGCGACCACGCCGTGAGCGCCACCCTGGAGCAGATCGACTTCGTCCACGCCCTGGTGGAGCGCTACCCGGACCGGCTGCGCCTGGCCCGTACCGCCGCCGACATGGAGGCCGCCCGCGCCGAGGGCCGGATCGCCTCCCTGATGGGCGCCGAGGGCGGCCACTCCATCGACTGCTCGCTGGCCACCCTGCGCGCCCTGTACGAGCTGGGCGTCCGGTACCTGACGCTCACCCACAACGACAACGTGCCGTGGGCGGACTCCGCGACCGACAAGCCGGCGGCCGGCGGGCTGACCCGGTTCGGCGAGGAGGTCGTCCGGGAGATGAACCGGCTCGGCATGCTGGTCGACCTCTCGCACGTCTCCGCCGACACCATGCGCGACGCCCTGCGGGTGAGCGAGGCGCCGGTGGTGTTCTCCCACTCCTCCTCGCGCGCGGTCTGCGACCACCCGCGCAACATCCCGGACGACGTGCTCGCCCAGCTGCCCGCCAACGGCGGCGTGGCGATGGCGACCTTCGTGCCGAAGTTCATCCTGCCCGCCGCCATCGACTGGACCGTCGCCGCCGACGGGAACATGCGCGCCCACGGCTTCCACCCGCTGGACACCACCCCGCCGGCCATGGAGCGCCAGCGCGCCTTCGAGGCCGCCAACCCGCGCCCGATCGCCACCCCGGCCACCGTCGCCGACCACCTCGACCACATGCGCGAGGTGGCCGGCATCGACCACATCGGCATCGGCGGCGACTTCGACGGCACCGCCTTCCTGCCGGACGGCCTGGACTCGGTGGCCGGCTACCCCAACCTGGTCGCCGAACTCCTCGGCCGCCACTGGTCGGAGGCCGACCTGGCCAAGCTCACCTGGCACAACGCCGTCCGCGTCCTGCGCGACGCCGAGTCGGCGGCCACCGGGCTGCAGGCGGGCCGCCGCCCCTCCATCGCCACCATCGCGCAGCTGGACGGCCCCTCGGCCTAACCGAGGCGCGGGATCTCGATGGCCGGGCACCTGTCCATCACCATGGCCAGCCCGGCCTCCCGCGTCCGCCCGTAGGCGGCCTCGTCCACCACGCCCAGCTGGAACCAGACCGCCTTCGCCCCGGCGGCGACCGCCTGGTCGGCCACCTCCCCGGCCAGCGCGCTGTTCACGAACACGTCCACCACGTCGACCGGGAACGGGATCTCGGCGAGCGAGGCGTAGCCCCGCTCGCCGAGGACCGTCTCGGCCTTCGGGTGCACGGGCACGATCCGCTTGCCGTACTCCTGGAGCACCCGGGCCACCCCGTACGCGGCCCGGGCGGTGTTGGTGGACAGGCCCACCACCGCCCAGGTGTCACCGGTGCGGGTGAGGATCTCGCGGACCGCCGCGTCGTCGCCGTAGCTCGTCATGCCGGTGGGAACGCCGGGCGGCGGTGCGGGATTCCTGCCCGGTCAGCTCGGGCGGCCCAGGGCGCGGTAGGTCCAGCCGGCGGCGCGCCAGGCCTCGGCGTCGAGGACGTTGCGGCCGTCGAGGAGGCGGCGTTCGGCGACCACGGCGCCGAGGACGGCCGGGTCCAGCTCGCGGAACTCGGACCACTCGGTGAGGTGGAGGACGACGTGGGCGCCCTCGGCGGCCTCCAGGGCGGAATGGGCGTAGGCGAGGGAGGGGAACATCTTGCGGGCGTTGTCCACGGCCTTGGGGTCGTAGACGGTGACCTGGGCGCCCTGGAGCTGGATCTGGGCCGCCACGTTGAGGGCGGGGGAGTCCCGGATGTCGTCCGAGTTGGGCTTAAAGGCGGCGCCGAGGACGGCGACCCGGCGGCCCAGGAAGCCGCCGCCGCACTGCTCGCGGGCCAGCTCGACCATCCGGGAGCGGCGCCGCATGTTGATCGAGTCGACCTCGCGCAGGAAGGTCAGCGCCTGGTCGGCGCCGAGTTCGCCGGCCCGGGCCATGAACGCGCGGATGTCCTTGGGCAGGCAGCCGCCGCCGAAGCCGAGGCCGGAGTTGAGGAACTTGCCGCCGATCCGCTCGTCGTAGGCGAGCGCCTTGCTGAGCTGGGTGACGTCCGCGCCGGCCGCTTCGCAGACCTCGGCCATCGCGTTGATGAAGGAGATCTTGGTGGCCAGGAAGGAGTTGGCGGCCGCCTTGACCAGTTCGGCGGTCGCGTAGTCGGTGACCATGAACGGCACCCCGGCCGCGATCGGCTCCGCGTACACCTCGCGCAGCAGCCGCTCGGCCCGCTCGCTGTGGGCGCCGACCACGATCCGGTCCGGCCGCAGGGTGTCCCGCACGGCGAAGCCCTCGCGCAGGAACTCCGGGTTCCAGGCGAGTTCGGCGCCCTCGCCGACCGGCGCCAGCGCGGCCAGCCGCTCCGCCAGCCGGGCCGCCGAGCCGACCGGGACGGTCGACTTGCCGACCACCAGGGCGGGGCGGGTCAGGTGCGGCGCGAGCTCGTCCAGCGCGGTGTCGACGTACGACATGTCGGCGGCGAACTCGCCCTTGCGCTGCGGGGTGTTGACGCAGATGAAGTGCACGTCGCCGAACTCGGCGGCCTCCCGGGCGGAGGTGGTGAAGCGCAGCCGTCCGGTCGAACCCTCGTGCCCTGCCACGTGCTTGAGCAGCAGTTCGGACAGCCCGGGCTCGTACATCGGGACCCGCCCTGCGGTCAGCATGGCGATCTTGTCCGGGTCGATGTCCAGGCCCAGCACCTCGAAGCCGAACTCGGCCATCGCGGCGGCGTGCGTGGCGCCGAGGTAGCCGGTGCCGATCACGGAGATGCGGAGGGTCACGGGTTCTCCTTGGATGCGGACGCGACCAGTACGGATGCCCTGATGCTATCCGCCCGCCGGGGGCGCCCCGGGATCACCTGCACGCCGGAGGGGCCGTCCCGCCGGTCGTCCCCGGGGCGCGGACATGAACGACCGGGCGGCCGCTGGACGCTAGGCAGCCGCAGGTCGGCGCCCTAGGATCTCTACTGAACGGTAGTTAACCGCGGATTCGACTCGCACCGGGCGTCGATCGGACCTCGATCGGGCGTCGACCGGGCGTCGGTCACTGAACGACGAGGCAGGCATCATGGCGGGCAGCGCAGGGGCGGCTGACTTCGATCTCTTCCGGATCTCCGAGGAGCACGGGATGCTCCGTGAGGCGGTGCGTTCGCTGGCCGAGGCGAAGATCGCTCCGTTCGCGGCGGAGGTGGACGAGCAGGGGCGGTTCCCGCAGGAGGCGTTGGACGCGTTGCGGGGCAATGACCTGCACGCGGTGCACGTGCCGGAGGAGTACGGCGGTGCGGGGGCGGACGCGCTGGCGACGGTGATCGTGATCGAGGAGGTGGCGCGGGTGTGCGCGTCGTCCTCGTTGATCCCGGCGGTGAACAAGCTGGGGTCGCTGCCGGTGCAGCTGTCGGGTTCGGAGGAGTTGAAGGCGAAGTACCTGGGGGCGCTGGCGCGGGGCGAGGGGATGTTCTCGTACTGCCTGTCGGAGCCGGAGGCGGGTTCGGACGCGGCGGGGATGAAGACCCGGGCGGTGCGTGACGGGGACTTCTGGGTGCTGAACGGTGTGAAGCGCTGGATCACCAACGCGGGGGTGTCCGAGTTCTACACGGTGATGGCGGTGACGGATCCGGAGAAGCGGTCGAAGGGCATCTCGGCGTTCGTGGTGGAGAAGGGCGACGAGGGGGTGTCCTTCGGTGCGCCGGAGAAGAAGCTGGGCATCAAGGGGTCGCCGACGCGTGAGGTGTACTTCGACAACGTGCGGATCCCGGCGGACCGGATGATCGGTGCGGAGGGCACGGGTTTCGCGACGGCGATGAAGACCCTGGACCACACCCGCGTCACCATCGCGGCGCAGGCGATCGGGATCGCGCAGGGTGCGCTGGACTACGCGAACGGGTATGTGCGGGAGCGCCGGCAGTTCGGGAAGGCGATCGCGGAGTTCCAGGGTGTGCAGTTCATGCTGGCGGACATGGCGATGAAGCTGGAGGCGGCGCGGCAGTTGACGTACGCGGCGGCGGCGAAGTCGCAGCGGGGGGACGCGGATCTGACGTTCTTCGGTGCGGCGGCGAAGTGCTTCGCGTCGGACGCGGCGATGGAGATCACGACGGACGCGGTGCAGTTGCTGGGTGGGTACGGGTACACGCGGGACTACCCGGTGGAGCGGATGATGCGGGACGCGAAGATCACGCAGATCTACGAGGGGACCAACCAGGTCCAGCGGATCGTGATGGCCCGCAACCTCCCGTAACGCGCACCGGAACGCACCGGCACGCACCGGCGTACAGCCACGGCCCCCGATCGCCCGTCCGCGGTCGGGGGTCGGAAAACCGTGCGACGGCGGGCGGCCGCGCTCCGTAGGCTGCCCGCCATGTCCTCCACGCCCGCCGCGACGACCACGCCGTCCGCACCGCCCGCCACGCTCAGCCTGGCCCCGATCACCCCCGAGAACGTCGACGCCGCCCTCGCCCTGCGGGTCCGCCCCGACCAGGAGCACCTGGTGGCGCCGGTGGTGAAGTCGCTGGCCGAGGCGTACGCGTACGGGGAGACGGCCTGGCCCCGGCTGATCCTGGAGGACGGGCGGCCGGTCGGCTTCGTGATGGCCTTCTTCGACATCGCCTTCCACCCCGACCGCCCCGGCGACCGCCCCCGCTCCGGCCTGTGGCGGCTGCTGGTCGACGCCGGGCAGCAGCGCGGCGGGTACGGCCGCTTCGCCGTCGAGCAGGTCTGCGCCGAGATCCGCCGCCGCGGCGGCACCCGCGCCACCGTCACCTACCACCCGGGCCCGGACGGCCCGGCGGAGTTCTACGCCCGCCTCGGCTTCCGCCCGACCGGCGAGCTCAGCGGCGACCAGGCCGTCGCCGAACGGGAGTTGTAGGACCGCCACGGCCTGCCGCGGGCCGGCGGCCGCCGGGTAGGGTCCGGGGCCATGACCGAGCCGGGCTTCCTCACCGAGACCAGGGCGTTCTACGACGCCGTCGCCACCGAGTACACCGATCTCTTCCGGGACGCGCTGGACCGCATGCCGATGGACCGGGCGATGCTGGCGCTCTTCGCCGACCTGGTCCGCGCCGAGCGGCCGGACGGCAGGACGGCCGAAGTCGGCTGCGGCCCGGGCCGGATGACCGGGCCCCTGCACGGACTCGGCGTGGACGTGCACGGGATCGACCTCTCGCCGCGGATGGTCGAGCTGGCCCGGAAGGCCCACCCGGAGGTGCCGTTCAGCGTCGGCTCGATGTTCGACCTCTCGTTCCGGGACGGGGAGTTGACCGGCCTGGTGGCCTGGTACTCGATCATCCACACCCCGGCGGAGCGGCTCCCCGAGGTGTTCGCCGAGTTCGCCCGGGTGCTCGCCCCCGGCGGCCACCTGATGCTCGCCTTCCAGGTCGGCGACCGGCCCCTGCACCTGGAGCGGCCGTTCGGGCAGCCGGTGTCGCTGGACTTCCGCCGGCTGCGGCCGGAGCACGTCGAGGAGCTGGCCCGGGAGGCCGGCCTGCCGGTCACCTCCCGTACGGTCCGGGAACCGGAGGGCGACGAGAGGACCCCGCAGGCCTACCTGCTGGCCCGCAAGCCGGTGGCCGGGGGCTGAACCGGAGGCCGGGCTCCGAACGCCGATGGCCGGAGGTCAGGCGGCCGGGGCCGACGGCTGCCCGGAGGCGGTCGCGATCACCTCGTCCAGCACCTCGCGGGAGCGGAGCAGGTCGTCGATCGTCCGGTCGATCCGCTGGCGCTCCGCGGTGAGCTCCTCCACCAGGAGCGGGGTGGCGATCTCGTTCGGGCTGCCGTCGGAGTCCCGCATGCAGGGGAGGATCTTGTAGATGGTCCGGCTGTGCAGTCCGGCCGCGAACAGCTCCTGGATGTGCACCACCCGGTCGACGGCGGCCTCCGGGTACTCCCGGTGGCCGCCCTCGGTGCGGCGGGCGGCCAGCAGGCCCTGCTGCTCGTAGTAGCGCAGCGAGCGCTCGCTCACGCCCGTCCGCCGGGCCAGTTCGCCGATCCGCATGCCGTCCACCCCGTCCCGTGCCGTGCCGCCGTCGCCGTCCGCCGTCGCCGTTCACCGGCCCCGCCCGCCGTCGCGGATCGGGCCGCCCGGAAACCTGACATCGATGGTAGCTTCCCGGTCCCGGCGCGGGGGGCGGAACCGGATAACACAGCGGTGTCCGGCCCGGCCCGACCGGGGGTGACGCGCGAGGAACAGGCGATCGTGCCATGATCCCTGCATGTCTTCCAACGTTTTCTTCGACATCGAGATCAACGGCGAGGCGGCCGGCCGGATCGTCTTCAAGCTCTACGACGACGTCGTCCCCAAGACCGCCCAGAACTTCCGCGAGCTGGCCACCGGCCAGAACGGCTTCGGCTACGAGGGCTCCGGCTTCCACCGCGTGATCCCGGCCTTCATGCTCCAGGGTGGTGACTTCACCAACCACAACGGCACCGGCGGCAAGAGCATCTACGGCGAGAAGTTCGCCGACGAGAACTTCAAGATCAAGCACGACCGCCCGGGTCTGCTGTCGATGGCCAACGCCGGCCGCAACACCAACGGCTCGCAGTTCTTCATCACCACCATCGTCACCGACTGGCTGGACGGCAAGCACGTCGTCTTCGGCGAGGTCCTCGAGGGCATGGACCTGGTCAAGAAGATCGAGGGCCTCGGCTCGCAGAGCGGCCGCACCTCGGCCAAGATCACCATCGCCAAGTCCGGCGTGGTCGCCTAAGCACCGCCGCCACCTGGCACGCACCGCCCCGGAGCGGGACGTCGGATCTTCCGATCTCCCGCTCCGGGGCGGTTTCGCGTCCGCCCCCGTACTCGCGCCCGCGCCCGGACGCCGCCCGGTTCCCGCCCCCTTTCGCGCCGGGCGCCGCCGTGCGGCGGGCAGGGTAGCCCGGAGCGCGGCCGTCCGGGCCGGAACCGGGCAATCGTGCGGCCTGCCTGCGCCGGAGCCCTACGCTCGATTCGGACGCGGCCCCAGCCGCGGCCGAACTCGACTCTGCGGCAAGGTGGTTGACCGATGATGGAGCAGGGCGCCGACGACGGCGAGGTGACCTACGAACAGGTGACGGTGGTCTCCCTGGCCGGCTGTGAGCCGGTCGGCCCGGCGCGGTTCGCCGTCCGGGTCGCCCGCGAGGGCATGACCGTCAAGCGGGTGGCGGGCTACTGGGTGCGCTGGGACGAGCGGTGGGGCCCGGAGGAGGTCCGCCACCACTCCCGCTGGATCGCGGACGAGGAGTACGTGCGGCCGGACACCGGCAGCCTGGAGGGCACCCTCGCGGTGATGGTCGCCGCGTACTGGACGGACCCGGCGGGCGCCTTCCCGCGCCGCCCGGGCACCGAGACGGTGGTGACCTTCCGGCCGGGCGAGACCGAGCACGAGCTGGTGCTGGAGCAGCCCGCGCCGCCCGTGTCGGCGGCCGCCGCCGCGCACCGCCCGGCCTCGCTGTCGGTGCAGCTGACCCACGCGCGGTGGCTGGGCGGCGACGGGCAGCCGATCCACTACGGCTTCTCGGGCGCGACCGAGGAGGCGGCCGGCGGCGAGGGGGAGTGGCTGGTCCGCTTCCCGGAGTGCGGCACCGGGCTGCTGCCGTACGTATAGGCCGCATGGCACGTCCCGTACCCCCGCGGGTTCAGGCGGGGCTCGGAGCGGGCCGGGCCGGCGCCGCCGCGGGCCCCCAGTCGCCCGCCCGCGTCCCCACCTTGCGCGCCGGTGCGCCGGCCCAGATCTCGCCGGGGCCGGTCGAGCGGGTGAGCACCGCGTTGGCCCCGACGACGGTGCCCGCGCCGACGGTCAGCACGCCCTCCTTGCACACCACCTTGGCGCCCGCGCACAGCACCGCCCCGTCCTCGACCACCACCCGCCGCATCGCGCTCTCCTCCTGCGGCACCCACGGGTCGGCCCGGCCGATGGTCACGCCGTTGTAGAGCGTCACGCCGGCGCCGAGGGTGGTGTACGGGTGCAGCACGGTGCCGAAGCCGCGGTGGAAGACCATCAGCCCGGGCCCGATCTCGCAGGCGGCGGGCACCTCCATCCCGTACAACGCGAGCGCCTCCTGGACCAGGCGGCCCAGGAGGCGGTGGCGACGGCGGCGGATCAGTGCGGTGACGAGTGGCATCCACTCATTGTGGTGGAGCGGTCACGCGAAGTGGCTGACTACTTGAACTCCGGCACCGCGGTGTCGTTCTTGAAGGCGTCGAAGACCTGCTTGGACTTGCCGGCGTCCCAGAGCACGGCGGACTCGCCGGTCTTGGTCCGGTAGTCCGGGTTGCCGATCGGCACGGTCAGCGACTTGCCGCTGCCGCCGTTGACGTCCTTCATGGCGAGGAAGAGCGAGCCGAGGTCGGTCAGCCCGCAGTCCTCGTCGACGATCAGGGTGCCGAGCGCGGAGTCGACCAGCGGGTAGAAGGTGAACGGGTTCATCAGGTTGCCCGGGGAGGCGGCCTGGTGGGCGAGGGCGCCGAGGAACTTCTGCTGGTTGCGCATCCGGCCGAGGTCCTGGTCGGCCATCTGGTGGCGCTGGCGGACGAAGGCCAGGGCCTGCTTGCCGGTGAGGGTCTGGTCGCCGGCCTTGAGGTCGAGCCCGGAGTCCTTGTCCTTGACGTCCTGGTCGATCTTCATCTCGACGCCGCCGATCGAGTCGACGATGCCGACGAAACCGCCGAAGCCGATCTCGGCGTAGTGGTCGATCCGTATGCCGGTGTTCTGCTCGACGGTCTGGACCAGGAGGCGGCCGCCGCCGTTGCCGAAGGCCGAGTTGATCTTCGCGGTGGTGCCCTTGACCGGCTTGCCGTTGCTGCCCGGGTGCTCGGGGATCGGCACCCAGGAGTCGCGCGGGATGCTCATCAGGGTGTTCCCGTTGTCCCCGACGTGCAGGATCATCATCGAGTCGCTGCGCTTGCCCTCGGTGTCGTGTCCGGTGTGCAGGTCGTCCTGCTCGGAGTCGGTGAGGCCCTGGCGGCTGTCGGAGCCGACGATCAGCCAGTTGGTGCCCTTGCCCGCGGCGGGGCGGCCGGGGTAGTCGGCGAGCACGTTCTCGTGGTTGAGCTTGGAGTCCGCCCAGAACCAGGTGGAGACGGCGGTCACCATGACGGCGATCAGCAGGCCGAAGACGGACCACTTCACGATCCGCCGCCGCGGCCAGCGCCGGGCCTGGGCACCGGGCGGGCGGGTGCCGCCGGGGCCGCCGGGGCCGCCGGGGCCCCCCT
>NZ_LFVW01000602.1:0-6979 GCF_001182915.1 Kitasatospora sp. MY 5-36 | reverse complement strand
CGCGCGCGCTGCGGCGCATCAACCGGCCGAGCACGGCCGTCGCCGCCGACCGCGCGGGCGCCGGGAGGCCGGCCGGGAGCGGGCTCTCCTCCAGGAACAGGTTGACCATGCGGTTCAGGTAGTGGAAGGTGACCGCCACGCCGACCAGTTCGGGCACCCGGTCCGCGGGGAACGGCGGTCCCGCACCCCGGCCGCCCGCGCCGTCCCCGGTCTCCCGGAGCCAGTCGGCCACCTCCCGCTCCCTCCCCGCCGCCGCCCGGGCCCCGGCGGACGCCCCCGGTCCGGGCCGCAGCGCGGCCAGCGTCGCGCCGTGCACCTCCGTGCAGAACGGGCAGGCGTTGGCCTCCGACACGGCGACGGCCACCGCCTCCTTGAGCGCCCGGTCGACCCGCCCGGCGGCGAGCAGGGTCTCCCGGAGCATCACCCACGAGGCGGCGAGCACCGCCGGCGAGGGCGCGTGCAGGCCGATCGGCGGTGCGAGCAGGCCGAACTCCCGCTCGACCTCGGCGTAGACCCGGGCCACCTCCTCCCCCGCGTCGGCCGGGCGGACCGGGGCGACCCGGCGGATCTGCGCCAGCGGCCGCAGGGCCGGCCGCAGCAGCGGTATCACCATCGCTCTCCTCCTCTCTGGCTCGATCTGTCGCCGTGGCGCGCTTGGGACGTGTCTGACAATTCCCGCCAGGTGCGCGACGCCAATGGTCAGACACGCCCTAAGGCCGCGTCAGGCCGGGCAGTTGCGTCCGCACCCCGCGCCGTCCGCTGGTCCCGCCGTCCGGCGAGGGCGCGCCGTACCGGACGTTCACGCCGCGCTCCCGCGCTGCGCGCACGATGCCGGGGACGGCGCGTTCGGCGAGCGCGGAGATGGTCAGCGCGGGGTTGACGGTGAGCGCTCCCGGGACGGCGGAGCCGTCGGTGACGAAGATGCCCGGGTGGTCGCGGAGTTCGTGCCGGTCGTCGAGCGCCGAGGTCCCCGGGTCGTCGCCGATCCGGCAGGACGCCAGCGGGTGCACGGTGTACGCGCCCACCAGGTCGTTAGTCCACGGCATGACGCGGGCCAGGCCGTCGCGCTCCAGGATGTCCTTCACCACGGCGTCCGACTCGGCCCAGCCGCGCAGGGTGTTCTCGGTCGGCCGGTACCTGATCGGTCCGCGCCCGAGCATCTGCTGGGAGATCCGGTCCGCGTTGCCGGTGGCCGGCGGCGGACCGAAGACGCCCTCGTTGTCGTCCTCGACCATGGTGAAGACGGTCAGCCAGGACTGCCACCGCCGGACCATCTCCTTCTTCTCCACACCGAACCAGCCGGGGCCGGTCGCGTCGGGCACCTGCGCCAGGATGGTGCCGAACCCGGGCGGGAAGTAGAGCTGTTCCAGGGAGAACCGCGAGTGCTCCGGGAGCGAGCCGTCGAGGTTGTCCCAGCTCGCCACGACCGGCCCCTTGCCGATCTGGTTGGCCCCGAACGCCAGGCCGTCGGAGCGCTTGAGCCCGAGCAGGTCGCGGGCCCGGTCCTCGTCGACGACGGCCGTGTTGAGGCGCTCCCCGTTGCCGGAGAAGTAGCGGCCGACGGCGGAGGGCATCGTGCCGAGGTCCGCCTCGGAGCGCTGGAGGATCACCGGGGTGGCGCCGGCGCCGGCCGCGAGCACGACGATCTTCGCGTCGATCGTGCCGCTGCCGACGTGCACCCGGTAGTCGGTGTCGTCGACGACGTCGTAGTGCACCCGGTAGCCGCCGCCGTCCGTCCGGGAGAGCCGCTGCACCTCGTGCAACGGCCGGATCTCGGCCCCGTGCGCGAGGGCGGCGGGCAGGTAGTTCAGCAGCAGCGACCGCTTCGCGTCGAAGCGGCAACCGGACATCATCCAGTTGCAGTTGGTGCACTTCGCCCGGTCGATGGCGGCCGGGACGGGGTTGGCGGTGCGCCCCGCGTGGTCGCAGGCGGCGGCGAACAGGCCGCCCGCGTAGGTGACGTCGTTCCAGTCCTGCTGGGTGATCGGCAGCGCCTCGGCCACCCGGTCGTACCAGGGGTCGAGGGTGTCCCTGGTGATGGCCGCCGGCCACATCCGGCGGCCGATGCCGCCGCGGCGCTCGAAGGCGAACCGGGGCGCGCGCGGCATCGCGGCGAAGTACACCACGCTGCCGCCGCCGACGCAGTTCCCGCCGAGCAGGCTCATGCCGTCGCCGACCACGAAGTCGAAGATGCGGGTGTACGAGGACCCGAGCAGGAAGTCGTGCTCGAAGTCGGGCGCCTCCAGCCACGGGCCGCGCTCCAGCACGGTGACCCGCGCGCCGCCGGCCGCCAGGTGGTAGGCGGCGATGGCGCCGCCGAAGCCGCTGCCGACGATCAGGACGTCGGTGCTCTCGGTGCTCGTCATGCGGGGCTCCCTGTGGACGTGGTGCCCGGGTGGGGTTCGGCCAGCTGCCGCCGGTACGAGAAGTCGGAGAACCGCCACAGGCCGTCGGCGTCCGGGTCCATGAACCCCATCGCCGTGAGACCGGGGTGGCCCGCCGCGATCGCGTCCGCGGTGTGCAGGTGGGCGGCGGTGTCGTAGGCCATGTTGCTGAACAGCGCCAGCAGGACCCACAGTTCGCGCTCCGGGTGGTCCGGGCCGGTCAGCGTCCGCACCAGGCCGGTCCGGTCCGCGAACGGAAGGGCGACGAACGGCGGCACCGCGTCGTCGAGCGGCAGGCCGTGCTCCTCCGCGTAGGCGCGGGCGTGGCGGTTGAGCGCCTGCTCGTAGTCGTCCAGGGCGTTCGACAGCCCGGTCGCGGGCGTCTCCAGCAGTTCGATGGCGCCTGCCTGCACCGCGCCGCCTCCGGTCGAGGCGCCGGCCACGGCCCGGTCGTCGGGGGAGCGCTTCTCCCCCGGGACGATCGTGTCCGCGAACGCCTCGAGCGTCATGGTGCGGTAATCCTGCTGTTCTGGGATACGCGAGCCCACCGGCATCTCCTCAGGTGGTCGTCGAAAAAACGGGCCCGACGCACCGGCCGACCCCGATTCGCATACGCGACTTTGGCATCGTCCGGGCAATACCTCCACCTCCGCATCTCCTGCGTTGCTGAGGAGCGTTGATCGGCTTCGGCGGCCTCAACCCGGCGGCCGCGCGGCGGCGTTGACCCGTGAGCGCACCATCCCCCACCGCGGGTCGGCAGTGGTGCGCACCCGATCCCGCCCGTTCCGGCAATCGCCCTTGACAATCGGGTTCAAACATACGAACCCCCCCGGCATCCCAACTTTCAGACATGCCAACGGAATGTGCCAACGCGCCATTGCACTTGTCATGCACCAACTGATAACGTCGTCTCTCGTTATGGCGGCGGCCCCCTTTCGTCCTCCCCTTTCCGGCGGGGGACGCCTTCGCATGCCATGGCCTCTCTGACCGCCGGCCCGGAAACCACGGCCGCGACTTTCGTACCCGACCATCGCACGGGCGGAATTTCTGTTCATTCGCATGTACAGCAGAGAACCTGGAGTCGATCATGAAATCTGCCATCGAGCAAGCCGTGACCCGGGCCATCGAGACCATGCACGAGAACATCGGCGAGCTGCTGACCATAGACGATATGGCGCAGGCGGCCATGTACAGCAAATTCCATTTCTCCCGTGAGTTCCAACGGATGACCGGGGTCTCGCCACGGCGATTCCTCTCCGCCATACGCCTGGAGACCGCGAAACGCCTCCTCATCGAGACGACGTTCACCGTGACGGAGATCAGCCACCGGGTCGGGTACAACAGCGTCGGCACGTTCAGCTCCCGGTTCACCAGCAGCGTCGGCGCCTCCCCCACGATGTTCCGTCAGCTCCGGGGCTTCACTCCCCGGATCGAGGTCGACTTACACGGCCGGGGCCGCGGCGCGGAACTCTCGACGTTCCGGGGCGAGATCCGGGCCTCGGTCGCGGGGGACCTCGGCCGGGTGTTCGTCGGACTCTTCCCGACCCGGATCCCGGAGGGACGGCCGGCCGCCTGTTGCGTCCTCCCCCGCCCCGGGGCCTTCCTGCTCGACCGGGTGCCGAGCGGCACCTGGTACCTGCTGGCGCACTCCGTCCCCGTCTCCTTCGACGAGGTGCTGACCGGCGACGGCGAGGTCTCGGTGGGATCGGTCGGACCGATCGAGGTGCGGCCGGACGTGCCGCTGCTGCCGATGGAACTGCGGCTGCGCCCGATCCGGGCCCTGGACCCACCGGTCCTGCTGGCGCTGCTGGACGTACGGTCGACGGCGTTCAACGAGCTGTCCCAGGTCGCCGAGGCCCCCCGGGCCGACAGCGCCTGAGCCGCCGCCGGCCCCGGCCCGGACAGGCCCGGACAGGCCCGGACAGGACAGGCGAGGACAGGACAGTGAAGGCCCGACAGGACGGCGAGGTCCTTACGGCCCGGATCCCCCCGCGGAGGTCCTCTGCGGGGGGATCCGGGCCGCGACGGAGGGTGCGCCTCAGCCGGCCGGGTGCACGGTCATCGGCAGGCCGCCGGCCACCCGCAGCGACAGCATCGGCTCGGGCGTCACCCGGTGGCCGGGCACCTTGACCAGCCGGAGGTCCCGGGCCACCACGGCGATCGTGAAGACGGCCTCCAGCAGCCCGAGGTGGTTGCCGACGCAGAAGCGCGGCCCCGCCCCGAACGGGATGTAGGCGTAGCGCGGCCGGTCCGTGGCCCGGTCCGGGTCGAAGCGCTCCGGGTCGAACTGCTCGGGCGCGTCCCAGAAGCGGGGGTGGCGGTGCAGGGTGTACGGGCAGATCAGGACGTCGGCGCCGGCCGGCACGTGGTAGCCGCCCACCTCGTCGTCCGCCTGCGCCTGCCGCGGGAGGATCCACACCGGCGGGTAGAGCCGCATGACCTCGTCCACCACCCTGGAGGTGTACCGGAGGCGGTGCAGGTCCTCGAACTCGGGCAGCCGGTCGCCGAGCACCTCGACGGCCTCGGCGTGCAGCCGCTCCCGCACCTCGGGGTGCCGGTCGATCAGGTGGAAGGTCCAGCCGAGGGTGCTCGCCGTGGTCTCGTGGCCGGCGAGCAGCAGGGTGACCAGTTCGTCGCGCATCCGCTGCCGGCCGACCCGCGGGTCGGGCTCCTCCGCGGTGGCCGTGATCAGCCGGGACAGCGCGTCGTCGCCCGTGCTCCGCCCGCCGTCGCGGGCGGTCCGGTCCGCGACCAGCCGGTCGACCACCCGCTGCAGGTCCTGCCGGGCCCGCCGGAAGCGCAGCTGCTTGGCGAGCGGCACCCAGGCGGGCACCGCGCCCATGGTGACCATGTCGAACATCGCCTGGTCCTGCACGGCCTCGAAGTCGTGGCCGACCGCCTCGAAGGCGCCGAGGTCGACGTCCAACAGCGTGCGGCCGAGCACCCCGAGGGTGAGCGCCGTCACCTCGTGGACCACGTCGACGGGCCCGCCGCCCTCGTGCGCCCGCAGCCGGCCGACCAGCTTGACCGCCTCCTCCGCGACGACCCCGGCCTGCCGGGCGATCCGCTTGTGCTGGAAGGCGGGCTGGATCTGCCGGCGCTGCTTGCGCCAGAGCTCGCCCTCGCTGGTCAACAGGCCGTTGCCGAGGGCGCGTCGGGCCTGCACCAGGCCGATCCCCTTGTGGTAGTTGGCCGCGTTGTCCGCGAGCACGTGCTTGGCGTGCTCGGGGTGGTTGAAGAAGTAGAGCGTCTTGGGGCCGATGGAGATCCGGACCGCGTCGCCGTACTCCCGCGCGGCGGAGCGCATCAGCTCCAGCCGGTCCCCCACCAGCCTGCGCAGCAGGACCGGGGCGGCCCGGCGCGGCGGTCCTGGCGGCACCCGGCGGGTCGTGGGCACGGCTAGCACCCCCCGTCGTTCGCCAGGCGGTCGGCGACGGCCCGGCGCCACACCTCGTACGCGGGCAGCGCGCCCGGCACCGGCCCGGCCGGCCGGACGTCCCGGGTGACCCTGGCCGCCTCCTCCGGTCCCATGCCGCAGAGGACCCGGGTGGCCAGTTCCGTGTGCGGGACCAGCAGACCGGCCCGCAGCCGGGCCTCGGCCGCGAACGCGCTGCCCTGCGCGACGATGGCCCGGTGCGGTCCGGCCCGGTCCCGGAACGCCCGCAGCTCCGCCTCGTCCGCGCCCCCGGCGTAGGTGGCCGCCAGTCCGGCCCCGCTGTAGAGGTCGGACCACCGGGACTCCGGGAACTTCTCGATCATGGTCGCGACCAGGTCCGCGTCGGTGCCGCCGACGAACCACAGGGCCCGGCCGATGCCCTGGTCGATCGCGTGGCCGGCGTACGACGGCGTGTCACCGGCCGGCCAGGGGAAGGCCGGCTCGCGGTACTGCTCGTGGACGTACCGGGCGGTACGGAAGTACGCCTGGTGGAACCCGTACCCGTCGAGCACGAGCCAGCGCAGCAGCGGGTCGAGCCCGTCGACGTCCGGCCAGCGGAACCTCGGCAGCCGGGCCATCGCCCAGCCGATCCCGACGTAGACCATGTAGACGTGGTCCGCGCCCCGCCCGGCGAGGAAGCGCCCCACCGAGCCGCGGCCGGACAGCGGCAGCCCGTCGAGCACGGCGAAGCCCATGCCGGCGCCCTCGTAGGCGAATCCGCGGAACGGGGCCGGAACGCCCTCCAGGCGGAGCTCCGCCGCCGCCGGGTCCCGGGCCTCCATCGCGTACGCGTAGCCCTCCAGGAACCGCCCGCCGACCGACTCCAGCAGGTGCTGGGCGTCCGGTGACTTCCGGTGGAAGCCGCGCTTCTCCAGTAGGGTCTCCGAGGTGCTCGGGGTGAGAACGCGTCGTCGGAGCGTTCGCCATGCACTGGGCACGCCATTCTCCTCTCAGGTCTTCCTCACGTCGGTGCGCTGCCACGCGGATGGTGCCCGGCCGGATCCGGCGGGGCTTCTCCGCACCTGCTCAGTTCGCGGGGGCCGCCGCGGGCGGCCGGGGCCGGTCCGGCTGCCCGGCGGCACGGAAGTGCGTCCGCACGTTGGCCCGCCACAGCTCGTACGCCGGCGGTCCGGCGGCGGTGGCGCCCGGGGCACGGCCG
>NZ_LFVW01000601.1:0-6985 GCF_001182915.1 Kitasatospora sp. MY 5-36 | reverse complement strand
GCCGACCGACCGTGGTCGGGCGTGCCGGGCGGCGGGCCGGGCTCGGCCGGTACGGGAGGCATGACCTGAGTCTCCTCCGCGTCGCCGCCCCAGTACACCGGAGGCTGCTGCGGCTGATCCGAACGGAGGCCCGGCGCTCCCTGGGCGACGCCCGGCGTGCCCGGGGGCACGGCGTGGCCGCCCGGGTGACCGGGATGTCCCGGGGCCGGCGCCGCGGGCCGCGCGCCGTACCCCGGCGCCGGGTGGGCCGGGACAGGGGCGGCCTGCGGGTGCGGCGCCGGGCGGTAGGGCTGGAACTGCTGGTCGGACGGGCCCCAGTAGCCGGGGGCGTCAGGGGCGTCGTTCATCAGACCTCGAGCAGCTCGGCTTCCTTGTGCTTCAGCAGCTCGTCGACCTGGGCCACGTACTTGGCCGTGGTGTCGTCGAGCTCCTTCTCGCCGCGGCGGCCGTCGTCCTCGCCGACCTCGCCGTCCTTCACCAGCTTGTCGATCGCGTCCTTGGCCTTGCGGCGCACGGCGCGGATCGAGACCTTGGCGTCCTCGCCCTTGGTGCGGGCGATCTTGATGAACTCCCGGCGGCGCTCCTCGGTCAGCTCGGGCAGCACCACGCGGATGATCGAGCCGTCGTTGGACGGGTTGACGCCCAGGTCGGAGTCGCGGATCGCCTGCTCGATGGCCTTCAGCGCGGTCTTGTCGAACGGCGAGACGACCGCCATCCGCGGCTCCGGCACCGAGAAGGAGGCCAGCTGGTTGATCGGCGTCACGGCGCCGTAGTACTCCGCGACGATCTTGGCGAACATCGCCGGGTGCGCGCGGCCGGTGCGGATGGCCGCGAGGTCGTCCTTGGCGACGCTGACGGCCTTCTCCATCTTCTCCTCGGCCTCGAGGAGGGTCTCTTCGATCACTGTGGTCTCCCTGTCCGGTTCATCTGCTGTTGTCCCGACCGGTGTCGGCGCGGCGGCCGGTCACGGCGCCGCCGCCGTCCCGTACGGCTGGTTGCTGCTCAGGCCCGGACAGAATCCTGGCTGATGAGTGTGCCGATCTTCTCACTCTTCACCGCACGCGCGATATTGCCCTCCGCCAGCAGCTCGAAGACCAGCATCGGCAGGTTGTTGTCCTTGCACAGCGTGATCGCGGTGAGGTCGGCGACCTTGAGGTCGCGCGCGATGACCTCGGAGTACTCCAGCGCGTCGAACTTGACCGCGTCCGGGTTGGTCCGCGGGTCGGAGTCGTAGACGCCGTCCACGCCGTTCTTGCCCATCAGCAGGACGTCGGCGTGGATCTCCAGGGCGCGCTGGACGGCCGTGGTGTCGGTGGAGAAGTACGGCATGCCCATACCGGCGCCGAAGATCACCACGCGGCCCTTCTCCAGGTGCCGGACGGCCCGCAGCGGCAGGTACGGCTCGGCGACCTGGCCCATGGTGATGGCGGTCTGGACCCGGGTCTCGATGCCTTCCTTGACCAGGAAGTCCTGCAGCGCCAGGCAGTTCATGACGGTGCCGAGCATGCCCATGTAGTCGGAGCGGGCCCGGTCCATGCCGCGGACCTGGAGCTCGGCGCCCCGGAAGAAGTTGCCGCCGCCGATGACCACCGCGACCTCGGTACCGGCACGGACGACGGTGGCGATCTCCCGGGCGATCGCGTGCACGACGTCCGGGTCGACGCCGAGCCCGCCACCACCGGCGAAGGCTTCACCGGACAGCTTGAGCAGCACCCGGCGGCGCGAGCCGGCCTTGGGGTCCTGCGCGGTCTCCTGCGTCTCCTGCATGGACTTCTCCTTTTTGCACCTACTGGTCACAGACGCGGGTGTGCGGATGCCCGGCCTGCGCGTACACGCGAGGAGGCCACTGCCGCGGGAACCGGTTCGGTGTCCTGCACGGCAATGGCCTCCTCGTCGTTCATGGTGCCGACGCGAGCCCGCCCGTTGGCGGTAGGCGCGGGGTGAGCCCGTTCGGCGTTCCTCCCGCCCCGGTCAGCGGGCGGGGGCGGTTCCCAGCGTAAGGGGGCCGGGGACCAGGTGGAACGTGGCTCAGGCGCCGACGCGGAAGCGGGCGAAGCGCTTGAGGGCGACGCCGTTCTCCTCGAGGACCTTGGCGACGGTCTTCTTGTTGTCCTTCGCGAAGGCCTGCTCCAGGACGGAGTTCTCCTTCACGAAGCCCGTGACGCGGCCCTCGACGATCTTCGACAGGGCGGCCTCCGGCTTGCCCTCCTCGCGGGCGGTGGCCTCGGCGACGCGGCGCTCGTTCTCGAGCTCCTCGGCCGGGATCTCCTCGCGGGACAGGTACGTCGGCGCGAAGGCGGCGATGTGCTGCGCGACGTCCTTGGCGACCTCGGCGTTCTCCTTGTCCAGCTCGACCAGGACGCCGACGGCCGGCGGCAGGTCGGGGCTGGTCTTGTGGAGGTAGACCGCGACGAAGCCGTCACCGTCGAACTGGGCGAAGCGACGGAAGACGATCTTCTCGCCCAGGGTCGCGTTGGCCTCGTCGACGAACTGCTGGACGGTCTTGCCGGCCTCGATCTCGGAAGCCAGGGCGGCGTCCAGGTCGGCCGGGGCGGTCTTCGCGACGTGGGCGGCGATGGCGTCGGCGACCTGGACGAAGTTGTCACCCTTGGCGACGAAGTCCGTCTCGCAGTTCAGCTCGACCAGAACGCCGGACTTCTTGTCCTCGGCGATGAGCGCGGCGACGGCGCCGTTGGAGGCGTCACGGCCCTCGCGCTTGGCAACGCCCTTCTGGCCCTTGATGCGCAGGAGCTCGACGGCCTTCTCGACGTTGCCCTCGGCCTCGTCCAGGGCCTTCTTGCAGTCCATCATGCCGGCGCCGGTGAGCTCACGGAGCTTCTTGACGTCCGCGGCGGTGAAGTTCGCCATGGTGTGAATCTCTTCTCGCGTCTCGCGTGTCTGCGTGGGGATGCGCCGGGACCGCTGGTTCGGTCCCGGCGCGGGAGAGAGGGGCACCTGCCGGCTTCGTACCGGCCGGTGCCCCTCACCCTTGGTACGTCAGGCCTGCTCGGCCGGCGCCTCGGTGGCGGGGGCCTCGACAGCGGCCTCCTCGGCGGCGGGGGCCTCGGCGGCGGCCTCGGCGGGGGCCTCCTCGGCCTTCTTCTCGCCCTCGATGAGGTCCTTCTCCCAGGCGGCCAGCGGCTGGTCGGCGCCCGGCTCGGCCTTGGCGTCGCCCTTGGCGACACCGGCGCGGGACTTCAGGCCCTCGGCCACGGCGTCGGCGATCACGCGGGTCAGCAGGGTGACGGAGCGGATCGCGTCGTCGTTGCCCGGGATCTTGTAGTCGACCTCGTCCGGGTCACAGTTGGTGTCGAGGATGGCGACGACCGGGATGTTGAGCTTCCGGGCCTCGCCGACCGCGATGTGCTCCTTCTTGGTGTCCACGATCCAGACGGCGCTGGGAACGCGCTGCATGTCGCGGATACCGCCGAGGGTCTTCTCCAGCTTGTCGTGCTCGCGCTGGAGGACCAGGAGCTCCTTCTTGGTGAGACCGGAGCCGGCCACGTCCGAGAAGTCCAGCTCGCCGAGCTCCTTCAGACGCTGAAGGCGCTTGTAGACGGTCGAGAAGTTGGTCAGCATGCCGCCGAGCCAGCGCTGGTTCACGTAGGGCATGCCCACGCGGGTGGCCTGCTCGGCGATGGCCTCCTGGGCCTGCTTCTTCGTGCCGACGAAGAGGACGCTGCCGCCGTGGGCAACGGTCTCCTTGATGAACTCGAAGGCGCGGTCGATGTAGTTCAGCGACTGCAGGAGGTCGATGATGTAGATGCCGTTGCGCTCGGTGATGATGAAGCGCTTCATCTTCGGGTTCCAGCGGCGGGTCTGGTGACCGAAGTGGACGCCGCTCTCCAGCAGCTCCCGCATCGTGACGACGGCCATTGCCGTACTCCTTGGTGTTACGGCCCGGCAGCGGCACTGCGTCGCAGCGATAGCCCACAGCCGGGTCAGTCTCGGTTTGTCCGTGGCGGCCAGGTGACAGCCACGCCTGACGCCCCGAACGTGCCGAGCCGCTACCACCCTTCCGGCCCGGGGGCCGGTCGGGCTCGGCGGACCGAGCGGCACTCGCACCTGGCGGGGCTGCGGACGAACCGCGTCCGGCCGCCGGTGGCGGGGCGTGCGAAGTCGACCCGGCGGACCGGGTCGCGTGTGAAGTGTACGGGAAGCGCCGAGGGGCGGGCGACTCCACGCGTGGCCGGGGGCCCGCCGAGGACCTGGGAGGAGCCCGGGGAACGGCCGGGGTGGGCGGGTTCCGGTGGGGCTGCGGCAGCGTTCCCGTGGGACGGCGGCGGGGTCGGGGCGGGTCGCGCGGGGCGGCCGGGGGTGGAGTCGGAGGTGGAGCTCGGCGTGGGCGCGGAGGCGGGTGCGGGGGCGGACGCGGGTCGGTCGACCGCCTGCCCCGGGTCCGTCGCCGGTATGCCGTTTGTACACCGGATGGCGGCGCCCGTACACCCGCCCGGGGGATGGCGCTCGGGCGTGAGGGCGGTTTGTCCACAGGAATCCGGATGTGGGTGGTGCGGGGGCGGCGCGGGGGCGAGCCTGCGGGCATGACTGGTCGCGGGTGGTTCGGTGGGGTAATCGGGGTGATCGGGGTGGGCCAGGTGGGTCGGGCCGGTCGGCGGGCTCACGGGGTGCTGCCGCTGTGGGTGGCGGTGGTGCTCGTGGTCGTGCTCGCGGTGCCGGGGGCTTCCTATGCCTCGGGCGTCTCAGGAGCCTCACGGGCTTGGGGAGGCTTCGGTGCCGTCGGTGCCGTCGGTGCGGTCGGCGTTCCGGGCCCGGGCGGCGAGGCCGGGCGGGGTGGTGCGCGGGCCTGGCCGGTGGGTGGGCCGGACGGGGTACTGGGCCGGTTCGAGCCGCCGGCGAAGGTCTGGGCCGCCGGGCACCGGGGGGTGGACCTCGCCGCCGCACCCGGGGCGGAGGTCCGGGCGGCGGCTCCCGGAGTGGTCACGTTCTCCGGGCCGGTGGCGGGACGGCCGGTGGTGACCGTCTCCCACCCGGGCTCGGGCTCTCCCCCGCTCCGGACCACCTATCTGCCCGTCACCGGCACCGTCCCGGTCGGCACCCCGGTGGCCGCCGGACAGACGATCGGACTGCTCGCTCCGGACGGGCGGCACTGCGCCGGGCGCGACTGCCTGCACTGGGGCCTGCTGCGCGGAACCCGCTACCTCGACCCGCTGGCCCTCTTCGGCGCGGGCACGGCCCGGCTGCTGCCACTGGACGGCGGGGACGGGTAGGGCGCCGGGCCGGGGGTGGGGTGCGAGTCAGGGCCTGGGCCGGGGCCGAGGGCAGGCCCGGAGCCGGGCTCAGGCGCGGACGAGCCCGCGCAGCACCATCGCGACGGCGGCGGCGGCGATCTCCTCGGGGCTCTCGGTCGCACAGCCGGCGCGGCCCCCGGTCGCGGCCTGCTCGGCCCTGCGGGTCGCCGCCTCCACGACGCCCTGGACCAGGGCCGCGGCGAGCCGGGGCTGCTCGTGGCCGAGTTCCTCCAGCGTCCGGCCGACCAGACCGGCCAGCCTGCCGTGCGCCGCCCTGATCCGCTCACGCGCGGCCTCGTCGAGCTCCAGCGCCGAGATCGCCACCACCGCGCGGTGCCGGGGGTCGGCGGCCAGTGCCAGCTGGCCCCGGACGTAGGCCTCGATCCGCTCGACGGCGGTGTCGCAGCTCGCCATCCCGGCCTCGATCTCGGCCGCCCAGAGCGGGAGGTCCACCTCACAGAGCGCCTCGACCACGGCGGCGCGGGAGCGGAAGTACTCGTAGACCGAGGAGCGCGCCAGCCCGGCGCGCGCCGCGAGCGCGGGGAAGGTCAGGGCCTCCATGCCACCCTCGGTCAGCAGGATGCGGGCAGCATCGAGGAGGGCTGCCCGCTGGAGCTGGCGATGCTCGGCCACCGTGGCCGCTCGGATCTTCGGCACGGTCCCACTGTACGGAGCCCTACCTCCGGCCGGTACGGCGCCGCGCATCGGAACGGGGCCCGGGCCCGGCGACCGGCTTCTGACGACCGACGGCAGACACCCCTCCGGCCGGCACCTTCGCTGCCGGCGCCCTTGCTGTCGGTCCCCGGCTGCCAGCGCCCTTGTCGTCGGCGCCCTACCGGATGTCCGACAGCTTGGCGCGCAGCTGGAGGACGGACTTGGTGTGGATCTGACTCACCCGACTCTCCGTCACCCCCAGTACCTGCCCGATCTCGGCGAGGGTGAGGCCCTCGTAGTAGTAGAGCGTCACCACCGTCTTCTCCCGCTCGGGGAGGGTGTTGACCGCCTGGGCCAGCAGTCTGCGCAGCTCGCGGTCCTCGGCCACCTCGACCGGGTTGTCCGCACCGTGGTCGACCAGGGTGTCCATCAGGCTCAGCCGGTCGCCGCCCTCCCCCACCGGGTGGAGCAGTTCGTCCAGCGCGACCACGTTGGCGAGCGACAGCTGGCTGAAGATGGCGTGCAGGTCCTCGATCGCGATGCCCATCTCGGCCGCGACCTCGGGCTCGTGCGGCGTCCGGCGCAGCCGGGCCTCCAGCGTCGCGTACGTCCGCTCGACCGCCTTCGCCTTCTGCCGCACCGAGCGCGGGATCCAGTCCAGGGCGCGCAGCTCGTCGATGATCGCGCCCCGGATGCGGCTGATCGCGTATGTCTCGAACTTGATGGCGCGGTCGATGTCGAACTTCTCGATCGCGTCGATCAGCCCGAAGACCCCCGAGGAGACGAAGTCCGCCTGTTCGACGTTGGAGGGCAGGCCGACCCCGACCCGCCCCGCCACGTACTTGACGAGCGGTGAGTAGTGGAGGATCAGCTGCTCCCGCAGCCGCTGGTCCCCGGTCTCCTTGTAGGAGCGCCAGAGCTCTTCGAGGGCGGTGCGCCCCTGGGCCGCGGCCTCCCGGACATCCTGCCCCTGGCCGCCGTCCGCCGCCTTCTCCCGGCGGAGCGGGGACACCGGCGAGGCGAGCGCCGGAGAGGTGGCGCCCCGGGCCGGCGCACTGCCGGGCGGCCGGGGCGCGCCGGCC
>NZ_LFVW01000600.1:0-6991 GCF_001182915.1 Kitasatospora sp. MY 5-36 | reverse complement strand
TCACGGGCCCTGCCCACCGGGCACGCCACCACCGCCACCAGGGCCGCCAACGCCGCGTCCACCCCGCCCGCCCCGCCTTCGCCCGCCACGGCGCGGCTGTTGCAGCGGGTGGCCGAGCAGAACGGCCTGACCGGCGTGCCGCTGACCGCCGTACCGGCGCGTACGCCCACCACGGTGCAGCGCGCAGCGCCGTCCCCGGCCGCTACGACCACCGCGCCCGCCCCGGGGAACGCCCCCGGCGGACCACCCGCCGCGTCGTCCGCCGACCCCGCCGACCTCGACGAACTGGCCCGGCGGCTGGTCGAACCGGTCGGCCGGCTGCTGCGCACCGAGTTGCGCAGGGGCCGGGAGCGCGGCGGCAAGCCGTACGACCTGCGCCGCTGAGCGCGGAGCGGGAAACGCACACCAGAACGACGCACACCAGCCGGACGGCCGCCAGCGGGCCGCGGCGACGTGACCGGAAGCAAGGGAGCAGGGAGCCGAACCGATGACCGACACCATCTTCGCGACCAGTGTGTTCTTCAGCCTGACCATCGGCGGCAACGACCTGGGTGAGTTCACCACCTGCTCGGGACTCGGCGCCCAGGTCGAGATCGAGCAGTACGCGGAGGGCGGCAACAACGGCTTCGCCTGGCAGCTGCCGGGCCGCATCACCTGGACGAACATCACGCTGACCCGGGCGGTCACCGCCGACACGACGAAGATCGCCCGCTGGCTGTCCGAGATCGTCCGCAAGGTCGAGCCGAAGGACGGCGAGATCGTGGCGCTGCGGCCGGACCTGAGCCGGATCGTCGGCTGGCAGGTGCTCGGGATCGTCCCGGTGCGCTGGGAGGGCCCGTCCTTCGACCCGGCCAACTCCCAGGCCGCGATGGAGACCCTGGAGATCGCCCACGCGGGCCTGCGCCCCTTCTGACCCCACCGCCCGCCTACCCGACCCCCGCCCGACAGCCCGACCCACGGAAGGAGCACCAGGATGTCCCCAGCGGTCCCCGCGAGCGTCACCCGGGCCCAACTGACCATCATGGAGCCACCGTCCACGGTCGGCGCCCAGCCCGGCGGCACGCTCGCGCAGCTCCGGCTCCAGTTCAACCCGGCGACCCTGGTGCTGCGCAAGACCACCGAGTGGCGGCGCACCCCGTCCCGGATGGCGGGCGAGTCCGCGCTGCCCGAGTTCGTCGGCAGCGGTCCGCGCTCGCTCTCCCTCGACGTGTTCCTGGACTCCACCGCGACCCACGACAACTCGGTGGAGCGGGCGGTGGAGCAGCTGATGACGGCCTGTGTGCCCACCCCGGCCAGCCTGGCGCGCAAGACGCCGGCCAGCCCGTGGATCCGGCTGGACTGGGGCACCCTGAAGACCACGTCGTTCAACGGGGTGCTGACCGGCCTCTCGGTCACCTACTCGCTCTTCGACGTGGACGGGAAGCCGCTGCGGGCGGTCTGCTCGCTCACCATCGACGAGGCCAGCGTCGACCCGGCCGGCCAGAACCCGACCTCGGGCTCGCCGGAGGCCCGCAGCACCCACCGGGTGATCGCCGGCGACAGCCTGCCGCTGCTCGCCTGGCGCGCCTACGGGGACGCCACCGCCTGGCGTACCATCGCGGAGGCCAACGACATCGACGACCCGCTGGCGTTGATCCCGGGCGCCGAGCTGATCGTGCCGGGGATCGAGGAGCTCACCCAGAGCGGCTCCGCGCAGGGAGTACGGCCATGACCACGCCCGAGGCCCGCGGCGGCCGCTCCTTCGCCGCCGACCCCGTCGTCGAGGCGCCCGGCCCGCTGCCGCCGATCTGGGTGACCCAGCTGGTCTCCTGCGACATCGAGGAGAGCGTCGGCCTGCCCGACACCGCCGTGCTGTCCTTCCGAGACGCCGACCACACCTTCCTCTCCGCCACCGGCATCACCATCGGCACCCCGCTGAAGGTGTCCGTGGTGACCGTCCAGGGGAACACCCGGGCGCGGCTGTTCACCGGTGAGGTGACGGCGCTGGAGCTGGAGGTGGACACCACGGGCTCGTACACCGTGGTGCGGGCCTCGGCCGTCACCCACCGGCTGATGCGCGGGCGTCGGGTGAAGGCCTTCCGGAACATGACGACCGCCGACATCGTCCGCGAGGTCGCCTCCGGAGCGGGCCTGACGTGCGGGCGGGTGGACGCCTTCCCGGTCGTCCACCAGCAGCTCTCCCAGGCGAACGTCCCGGACTGGGAGTTCCTCCAGTTCCTGGCGCAGGAGAGCGGCGCCCAGGTGCGGGTGGACGACGACGGGAAGCTGGAGTTCGTCAAGCCCGACCCCGCCTCCGGCGCGCCGGCCCCCTCCACCCCCGCGCCGCAGAACCCGCTGGTGCTGGAGTACGGCCGCAACCTGCTGGAGCTGCGCGGCGTGCTGACCGGCGCCGGAGGGGCGGACACCGTCGAGGCGCGCGGCTGGAACGTCACCACCAAGAGCGCCCTGGTCGCCACCGAGCCCGCGGTGACGTCGCAGACCGTGCAGCCGGGGATGAGCCCCTCGGCGGTGACCTCCGCCTTCCCCGGCCGGGCCCGGCTGACCGTCGCCGACACCCCGTACCGCACCCAGGCGGAGACCGCCTCGGTGGCCCGGTCGCTGGCCGCCTCGGTGGCGGCCGGCTTCGGCGAGCTGGAGGTCGTCGCCGAGGGCAACCCGCGGCTGCGGGCGGGCACCGCGGTCGCCCTGGGCAACGTCGGCGCCGCCTTCTCCGGCCGCTACACCGCCACCGGGGTGCGCCACCTGCTCGAACCGTTCCGCGGCTACCGGACCACCGTGGTGGTCAGCGCGGCCCCCGACCGCTCGCTGGCCGGGCTGACCACCGGCGGCAACGCGCCGCCGCGCGGGCCGCGGATACCCGGCCTGGCCGTCGCCGTGGTCACCGACGTCCGGGAGCCGGGCGGCGGTCAGCGCGGCTGGGTGAAGCTCAAGTTCCCCTGGCTGGACGACACCTACGTCTCCGACTGGGTGCGCACCGTGCAGTGGGGCGGCGCCGGCGGCGGCGGGGTGGTCAGCCCCGAGGTCAACGACGAGGTGCTGGTCGGCTTCGAGCAGGGCGACCTGGACAGCCCGTACGTGCTGGGCGGGCTCTACAACGGCGTGGACCGGCCCTCCCCGCACGACGTGCCGCTGGTCGACACGGGCTCCGGCAAGGTCAACCGCCGTTCCGTGGTGTCCCGTTCGGGCCACCGGATGGAGCTGCTGGACGTGCCGGGCGGCAAGTCCGGCGTCCGGCTGGCGAGCGGCGACGGCAAGCTGGAGGTCAAGCTGGACCAGCAGCGCGGCGAGATCGTGCTGACCGTCCACGGCCTCGGTGGCGCGGCCGGCAGCACCGTGCGGCTCTCCCCCTCCGGCATCACCCTGGACGCGGGCACCGGCACGGTGGACGTGCGCGGCGGATCGGTCACCGTCCGCGGCACGACGGCGGTCACCGTGGAAGGCGGCGCCGAGGCGGTGCTCAAGGGGGCCATCGTCCGGATCAACTGACGTATCGTCACAGAGAATTGGCAGTAGACGAGTGCCCCACGACCAGCGGGCACCATCCGAAACGGAGACCGCACATGCCCCCCGCAGCCCGGACCGGCGACCTGACCGATCACGGCGGCGCCCTCACCACCCCGCCGCCGGGCGCCCTCAAGGTGGCGACCGTGCTGATCGGCGGCCGCCCCGCCGCCGTCGTCGGCACCGTCCACGCCTGCGTCGTCCCCCCGCACCTGGCCCTGGGCCCCGGCGACGTGGTGCTGCCCTCCCCGGGCGCGCTCGCCGGGGGAGTGGTGCTGATCGGCGGCCTGCCCGCGGCCCGCGTGGGGGACAAGACCACCTGCGGCGCCACCGTCACCGTCGGCGCGTTCAACGTGCTGATCGGCGGCGCCGTATGACGGGCAGCTTCATCGGCCGCGGCTGGGCCTTCCCGCTGCGCGTCAACGCCACCGGCGGCATCGCCCTGGTGGAGCGCGACCGCGAACTCGCGGAGGCGATCCGGCTGATCCTCGGCACCGCCCCCGGCGAACGGCCGATGCGCCCCGAGTTCGGCTGCGGCATCCACGAGTACGTCTTCGCCACCGGCGACAGCACCACCGCCGGGCGGATCGCCCGCGAGGTGCGCATCGCCCTGGAACGCTGGGAACCGAGGATCGAGGTGGACGACGTGGTGATCGCCTTCGACAGCGTCGAGGAGGGCACCCTCTACATCGACGTCCACTACACCGTGCGGGCCACCAACGACCGCCGCAACCTGGTCTTCCCCTTCTACACCATCCCGGAACACCCGAACTCGGCCGAGGGGTCTGCGAACTGATGGCCCTGCCCTCCCCGAACCTGGACGACCGCCGCTTCCAGCAGCTCGTCGACGAGGCCAAGCGGTACGTCCAGCAGCGCGCCCCCGAGTGGACCGACCACAACGTCTCCGACCCGGGCGTCACCCTGATCGAGACCTTCGCCTACCTGGTGGACCAGCTGCTCTACCGGCTGAACCGGGTACCGGAGAAGAACTACGCCGCCTTCCTCGACCTGCTCGGCATCCGGCTCTTCCCGCCGGCCGCCGCCCGGGCCGAGGTCGACTTCTGGCTCTCCGCCCCGCAGACCGAGACCGTCCTGCTGCGGGCCGGCACCGAGGTCTCCACGCTGCGCACCGAGACCGACGAGGCGGTCGTCCTCTCCACCGCCGAGGACCTGCCGATCGTCCCCAGCTCGCTGGAGCGGCTGGTCACCGTCTCCGCCTCCGGCGAGCAGTCCGACGGCACGGCCCGACTGGCCGACGGCGCGGACGTCCGGTGCTTCCAGCAGCGCCCGGTGGCCGGGGACGCCATGCTCTTCGCCCTGCCGGCCGTGGTGCCGCGCTGCATCCTGGTCGTCCGGCTGGACAGCCGGGTCGAGGGCGTCGGCGTCGACCCGCGCCAGCCGCCGCTGGCCTGGGAGGTCTGGGACGGCGCGCGCTGGATCGCCTGCGAGACCGGCAGCGACACCACCGGCGGCCTCAACCGGCCCGGCGAGGTGGTCGTCTTCGTGCCCGCCGGGCACACCGCCTCGGTGGTCGCCGGACGGCGGGCCGGCTGGCTGCGCTGCCGGGTCACCGAGCCGCAGCCGGGCCAGCCGTTCTACTCCGAGTCGCCCACCATCCGCCGGGCCGAGGTGTTCACCGTCGGCGGCACCGCCACCGCCGTCCACGCGCAGACCGTCACCGACGCGCCGCTCGGCACCTCGGAGGGCGTCGCGGGCCAGCGCTTCCGGCTCGCCCGGCCCCCGGTGCTGCTCGACGGCGAGCCCCCGGTGGTCGAGGTCGCGGCCGGCGAGGGCTGGGAACGGTGGACGGTCGTCGAGCACTTCGGCGAGTCCTCGCCCACCGACCGGCACGTGGTGCTGGACGCCACCACCGGCGAGTTCCTCTTCCCGCCCGCGGTCCGCGAACCGGACGGCAGCCTGCGCGCCTTCGGCGCCGTCCCGCCCAAGGGCGCCCACCTGCGCGTCCCGCGCTACCGCACCGGCGGCGGGATCGCGGGCAACGTCGCCCGCGGCACCATCACGGTGCTGCGCAGCTCCGTCCCGTACATCGCCCGGGTCGACAACCGGGAGGCGGCCCGCGGCGGGGTCGACGGCGAGACCGTCGAGAACGCCAAGGCCCGCGCCCCGCACCAGCTGCGCCTGCAGGAACGTGCCGTCACCGCCGGGGACTTCGAGCTGATCGCCCGGCAGGCCGCGCCGTCCGCCGCCCGGATCAGCTGCGTGCCCGCCACCGGCGGGGAGGCGGGCGCGGTGCGGGTGCTGGTCGTCCCCGACGCCGTCGCGGACGAGGGCGACCGGCTGCGCTTCGAGCAGCTGATCCCCGACGACCAGGTGCTGGCCGCCGTCGCGACCGCCCTCGACGAGCGGCGGCTGATCGGCACCCGGCTGGTCGTCCAGCCGCCCGCCTACCAGGGCGTGACGGTGGTCGCCCGGCTCACCACCCGCGCCGCCGACCCCGACCGGGTCCGCGAGGAGGTGCTCGCCGCGCTCTACCGGTACCTCAACCCGCTGCGCGGCGGCGCCGACGGCACGGGCTGGCCGTTCGGCCGGGCGGTGCAGTACGGGGAGGTGTTCGCGGTGCTCCAGCGGGTGGCCGCCGTCGCGGGCGTCGACGAGCTGCGGCTGTTCCCGGCCGACCCGATCACCGGCCGCCGGGGCGCGCCGACCGAGCGGGTCGAGGTCCCGCCGGACGCCCTGGTCTTCTCCCACCAGCACCAGGTCGTGGTCACCGCGCAGGCCGAGGACGGGCGGTCATGACCAGAGCCGCCGTCCCCGGGCTGCCCAGCCCGCACCCGATCGGCGAACTGCTGCCCGCGCTGTTCGCCGAGGACGACTTCGCCCAGCGGTTCACGGCCGGCCTGGACACCGTCCTCGCCCCGGTCTTCGCCACCCTGGACAACCTGCCCGCCTACTTCCAACCCGGCCTCGCGCCCGCCGACTTCCTCGACTGGCTGGCCTCCTGGGTCGCGGTCGAGGTCGACCCGGCCTGGCCGGTGGAGGTACGCCGCGCCGTGGTCGGGCGCGCGGTGGAACTGCACCGCTGGCGCGGCACCCGGCGCGGCCTCACCGAACGGCTGCGGCTGGTGCTCGGCGTCGGCGCCGAGCTCGTGGACGGCGGCGGCGCCTCCTGGTCCGCCGACCCGGACGCCCCGCTGCCGCCCGCGCCGAGCGGCGAGCTGCTGGTCCGGGTCTGGCCGCTGCGCGGAGCGGAACCGGACGAGGACCAGGTGCGGTCCGTCGTCAGGGCCGGCTGTCCGGTCCATCTGACCTGCCGGGTGGAGATCCTGCCCGGCCCACCCGGGCGAGCGGAGGGCTGACGGATGCCGGTGTGCCCCGAATGCGGAACGGCCAACGGGGAGGGGGACGACTTCTGCGGCAACTGCGGCGCCTACCTCGGCTGGTCGCGCACCGCCGGCGCCGCGCCGGCCGTGCCCGCGCCCGCGCAGGCCGAGCCGGTGCCTGCTCCCGCGCCGAAGCCGACGCCCGCGCC
>NZ_LFVW01000599.1:0-7027 GCF_001182915.1 Kitasatospora sp. MY 5-36 | reverse complement strand
CGGGGCGCGCGGTGAACCCGTCGGGGGCGGCGCCGCGGGCGGCCAGCCAGGCGGCGAGGGCGGGGGCGCCGGGCAGTGAGAGCAGGCAGCCGCTGACGGCGGCGGCGAGGGCGACGACGGCGGCCTCGCCGGTGATCAGCTGGACGATCTGCCGCGGTGTGGCGCCGACGGCGCGCAGCATCGCGATCTCCTGGCGGCGCTGGGCGACGGCGAAGGCGAAGGTTCCGGCGACGACGAAGACCGCGACGAAGGCGGCCATCGCGGCGGTGAACTGGAGCACCTTGTGCAGGGAGGGCGCGCCGAGCGGGGAGTCGTCGCCGGCGGTCTCGTTCAGCAGGCTGCCGGTGGTGGCGACGAGCAGGACGCCGAGGGTGAGGGCGACGTAGGAGCCGACGAAGGCGGCCTTGCGGCGGCGCAGGCTCGCGGCGGCGACGGGCAGCAGGGTGAGCGGTGAGGTCATGCCGCCGTCTCCAGGGCGGTCATCCGCTCGGCGACCTGCTGGGCGGTGGGGCGGGGCAGGTCGTCGACGATCCGGCCGTCGGCGAGGAAGAGGACGCGGTCGGCGTAGCCGGCGGCGACGGGGTCGTGGGTGACCATGACGGTGCTCTGGCCCTCGCGGTCGACGAGGTCGCGCAGCAGGGCGAGGACGTCCCGGCTGCTGGCGGAGTCGAGGGCGCCGGTCGGCTCGTCGGCGAACAGCATCCGGGGCCGGGTGATCAGGGCGCGGGCGATGGCGACGCGCTGCTGCTGGCCGCCGGAGAGCTGGGAGGGCAGGTGTCCGGTGCGCTCGCCGAGGCCGACTTGGGCGAGGGCCCGGCGCACCTGCGCGGGGTCGGGTCGGCGGCCGGCCAGCCGCAGCGGCAGGCCGACGTTCTGTTCGGCGGTGAGCGAGCCGACCAGGTTGAAGGCCTGGAAGACGAAGCCGATCCGTTCGCGGCGCAGCACCGTCAGTTCGGTCTCGCCCATCCCGGAGAGGTCGGTCCCGTCCAGGGTGACCCGGCCGCTGTCGGGCCGGTCGAGGCCGGCGCAGCACTGCAGCAGGGTGCTCTTGCCGGAGCCGGAGGGGCCCATGACGGCGGTGAACCCGCCGCGGGCGAACTCGACGTCCACCCCTCTGAGTGCCCGTACGGCCTCCGGCCCGGTTCCGTAGGTGCGGTGTACGTCGTCGAGGCGCAGTACGGCCCCGCTCTCCCCCGTGATCTTCACGGGGGCTACACCTACCACGGGGGTCACGGCCCTGACCAGGGCGTTTGGGGGAATCGTTATGCCGCCAGTTATGCCGTCAGCTGCGCCGTCGGTTACGCCGTCAGCCGCCGTGCCCCAGCGCGGACTTCGGCGCGGGCTTCGGCTTCGCGGAGTCCGGTCCCGCCGACGGGGCGGTGCAGGTGAACGTCGACCGGGTCCTCGTGGACGACGGTGAAGCCGTGGCGTTCGTACAGCCGCTGGGCGGCGCTGCCGCGGAGGACGACAAGGCGAAACGGTTCTCCGGCGGCGTCGGCCTCGGCGAGGAGGTGGCGCAGGACGGCGGTGCCCAGGCCCCGGCCCTGGAGGTGCGGGGCCAGGTAGAACAGCTCCAGGTGGCGTCCGCCCCGCTCGTCGGGGCGGACGGTGACGCAGCCGGCGAAGGCCCGGTCGACCAGGAGCACGGAGGTGTACCTGGTCGAGAAGGACGCCCGCACCCGCTCGCGGGAGCGGGCCGGGTCCCAGCGGCCGAGGCGTTCCAGGTCGGCGCGCATGACCCGGGCCTTGAGGGCCGTGACGGGTTCGAGGTCGTCGGGGGTGGCGGGGCGCAGGCTCCAGGCGGGGTCGCTGTTCACGGCCCGCAGTCTGGCAGCCGCGCCGCCGCCCCGACCAACCGGCCTAGGAGACGGACCGGGAGTCGGCCCAGATGCCCTCGAACTCCTCGCGGTAGACCTCCAGCAGTCCGGGCTCGGTGCCGCCGGGCTGCTGGCCGGCGCCGCCGCGCAGGACCAGGGCCGGGGACTCCATGCCGCGGGCACGGCGCAGGTAGGGCTGGATGACGCCGAGGTCGCGGCCCTGGCGGCGGCCGCCGGCCTGGCCGGGCGTGCGGGGGCCCTCGACCAGGTAGGCGGTGAAGCGCGGGGTCTCGTCGAAGACCCGGATCTCGAAGCCGCCCTGGTCCCGCAGCCGGGCCCGGACCCGCCGTACGTGCATGATGTTCATCTCGATGGAGCGGGACAACTCGCTGCGCCCGAGGCCGAGTTCGCGTTCGCGGCGGCGGACAGCGCTGCTCGCCGGGTTGAGGAAGAGCAGCCGGACCCGGCAGCCTTCGCCGGCCAGCCGCACCAGGCGCTTGCCGGTGTAGTTCTGGCAGAGCATGCCGAGGCCGATGCCGAGCGCGTCCAGCCGCCGGGCGCCGTCCAGCAGGTCCTCGACGGGCAGGTCGCGCTGGAGCCGGACCCGGTCGGCGTGGACGGCGACGACGTCCGCGTACCGGCCGGCCACCAGGGACTCGACGACGTCGGCGGGCACCCCGCCGGCGCCGCCGTCCAGGACGGCCAGCAGCCGGGCGGCGGCGCGTTCGGTCTGGGCCAGCACGGTCTGGGTGAGCACCCGGTTGCGGGAGACGACGTGCCGGGCCACCTCCAGTTCGTCCAGCGCCAGTTCGATCTCGCGCCGGTCGGCGAGGTACGGCTCGAAGCAGGGCCAGTGCTGCACCATCAGCTCGCGCAGCTGGGGCAGGGTGAGGAAGACCAGCGGGTCGTCGTCGGCGGGGTCGAGCAGGTAGCCCTTGCGGCGGCTGACCTCGCGCACGGCGCCGGCCCGGTGCGCCCACTCCTCGCCGGCCGGGCCTGCGGCGGCGGTGACCCAGTCCTCGCCGTGGGCGGGGGCGTAGATCGGGTGCAGCACCTCGTCGACGAGGGCGCGCAGCCGCTGCTCGACCAGGTTGAGCCAGACGTAGGCGCGGCCGGACAGCCGGACCCGCTGGTAGGCGTCCTCCCACTCGGCGGCCGACCAGGCCAGGGCGGGTATCTCGACGGGGCCGCTCTGGGCGGGCACCAGGGCCCGGCCGGTCAGGGTGGGGCGCATGACCACCGTGGGCGCCTCGCTGCGGGCCGCGCCCCGGCCGGGCCCGTCGGGCCCGGTGCCGCGGCCGCCGGCGGGGAACACCATGCGCCACCTCATCTGGTCGCCGCACCGACCCCCGCGGGCGCGGGGACCGTTGACGGGCTGTCGGGAGTCGGCCCAGGCGGCCGGACGATCAAGGGTACTGCCCGTCGCGAGCCGCCCGCAGCCGGATGCCCGGGGGCTCTCCCGCACCACCGGGAGCACTCTTCACACGAATGCCCGACGGGCGCTCGTTCGGCCCAACCCGGGCCGGATCTCCCGGACGCCGGGGGAGGGCTCGGGGAGTATGCGCTGTGCCGCGCGTCACGGCGACTGTGCCGTGCGTCACGGCGCACGCTTGCGCACATGCCCGGCCGTCCGGCCGGGAAGAGAGCGTCCGGGTCCGGGCGGACGGCTGGGCCATTCATCGGACTACACGTCAGTTTCCGTCGGCAGCAAGGAAGTTGAGGAGTCATGCAGGTCTGGCCCGGTACTCCCTACCCGCTCGGCGCCACCTACGACGGGGCCGGCGTCAACTTCGCGGTGTTCTCCGAGAGCGCCGACCGGATCGAGCTGTGCCTGATCGCCGAGGACGGCTCCGAGACGGCCGTCGAGCTGCGCGAGACGGACGCCTTCGTCCGGCACGCCTACCTCCCGGGCATCCAGCCCGGCCAGCGCTACGGCTTCCGCGTGCACGGCCCGTACAACCCGGGCCTGGGCCAGCGGCACAACAGCGCCAAGCTGCTCCTGGACCCGTACGCCAAGGCGATGAGCGGGCACATCGACTGGGACGAGTCGGTCTACGGCTACCACTTCGGCGCCCCCGAGCGCCGCAACGACCTGGACTCCGCCCCGCACACCATGCACTCGGTGGTCATCAACCCGTACTTCGACTGGGGCACCGACCGCCCGCCGCGCACCGACTACCACCGCACCGTCATCTACGAGGCCCACGTCAAGGGCCTCACCCGGCTGCACCCCGGCATCCCCGAGGAGATCCGCGGGACGTACGCGGGCCTGGCCCACCCGGCGGTGATCGAGCACCTGGCCAAGCTCGGCGTCACCGCGATCGAGCTGATGCCGGTGCACCAGTTCGTCCGCGACCACCGGCTGCGGGACCTGGGCCTGGCCAACTACTGGGGCTACAACACCGTCGGCTTCTTCGCCCCGCACTCCTCCTACTCCTCCACCGGCGACCGCGGCCAGCAGGTGCAGGAGTTCAAGTCCATGGTCAAGGCGCTGCACGCGGCCGGGATCGAGGTGATCCTGGACGTCGTCTACAACCACACCGCCGAGGGCAACCACCTGGGGCCGACACTGTCGCTGCGCGGCCTGGACAACGTCTCCTACTACCGCCTCGCCCGGGACCAGCGCTTCTACGAGGACACCACCGGCACCGGCAACAGCCTGCTGATGCGCAGCCCGCACGTGCTCCAGCTGATCATGGACTCGCTGCGCTACTGGGTCACCGAGATGCACGTCGACGGCTTCCGCTTCGACCTCGCCGCCACCCTCGCCCGGCAGTTCCACGAGGTGGACCGGCTCTCCTCCTTCTTCGACCTGGTCCAGCAGGACCCGGTGGTCTCCCAGGCCAAGCTGATCGCCGAGCCCTGGGACCTCGGCGAGGGCGGCTACCAGGTGGGCAACTTCCCTCCGCTGTGGACGGAGTGGAACGGCATGTACCGGGACACCGTGCGGGACCTGTGGCGCGGCGAGACCGCCGCCCTCGCCGAGTTCGGCTCCCGGCTCACCGGCTCCTCCGACCTCTACCAGGACGACGGCCGCCGACCGATCGCCTCGATCAACTTCGTGACCTGCCACGACGGTTTCACCCTGCGCGACCTGGTCTCGTACAACGAGAAGCACAACCAGGCCAACGGCGAGGAGAACCGGGACGGCGAGTCCTTCAACCGCTCCTGGAACTGCGGCGTCGAGGGCCCCTCCGCCGACCCGGCCGTCGAGGAGCTGCGGGCGCGCCAGCAGCGCAACCTCATCGCCACCCTGATGCTCTCCCAGGGCGTGCCGATGCTCTCGCACGGCGACGAGCTCGGCCGCACCCAGCTGGGCAACAACAACGCCTACTGCCAGGACAACGAGCTCACCTGGGTGCACTGGCCGCAGGACGACGGGCCGCAGGCGCGGCTGCTGGAGTTCACCCAGGGGATGATCTGGCTGCGCCGCGACCACCCGGTGTTCCGGCGGCGGCGGTTCTTCCACGGCCGGCCGGTGTCCGGGCGGCCGGGGGCGGCCGGGCCCGCCTCCGCCGTACCGGGCCGGGGCGGGCACGGCCCCGGCCCGCAAGGCCCGGGCGGGCCGGCCGTCGGCGGGTTCGACGACCTCACCGACATCGCCTGGTTCACCCCGGCCGGGGAGGAGATGACCAAGCGCAACTGGGGCGCCAGCTACGCCAAGTCGCTGACCGTCTTCCTCAACGGCTACGCGATCTCCGAACCGGACCGGCGCGGCGGGCGGATCGTCGACGACTCCTTCCTGCTGCTGTTCAACGCCCACTTCGAGCCGCTGGAGTTCACCGTGCCCGCCGACCACGGGCAGGAGTGGCAGGTCGTGGTCGACACCGCCCGGTCCCGGCTGCCCGCCCCGGGGACGGGCGCCCGGGTCAAGGCCGGGGACTCCCTCTGGCTCACCGACCGCTCGCTGATGGTGCTGCAACGGCCCGCGTAGCACGGTGACGGCGGCCCCGGACCGGCTCGTACGGGGGCGCGCGGCGCCGTCGGACGGCCGGGGCGGTCACCTGTTCGGGTCAGCAGCGGGTCTTGGCGGCGGCCTCCCCCGGGTACCTATGGAGCTATGACCCCCGCCGCCGAGCCCGCGCAGCCCCGCCCGGCCGCCGCCGTCCCCTCGTCGTCGTACCGCCTCCAGCTCCAGCCCGGCTTCACCCTCCGCGACGCCACCGCCGCCGTCCCCTACCTGGCCGCCCTCGGCGTCTCCCACCTGCACCTCTCCCCGCTGCTGGAGGCCGTCCCCGGCTCCACCCACGGCTACGACACCGTCGACCACACCCGGATCAGCGAGCAGCTCGGCGGCGAACCGGCGCTGCGCGCGCTGGCCGCCGAGGCGCACCGCCACGGCCTGCGCCTGATCGCCGACGTGGTGCCCAACCACATGGCCGTGCCCGCCCCCGAACGGCTCAACCGGCCGCTGTGGCAGGTGCTGCGCGACGGGCCCGACTCGCCGTACGCGCACTGGTTCGACATCGACTGGACCGCCCAGCCGGGCCCCGCCGACGCCCCCGGGCGCGGACGGGTGCTGCTGCCGTTGCTCGGCGACCGGCTCGGCGCCGTGCTGGACCGGCTCACCGTGGACGGCGACACCCTGCGCTACCACGAGCACGAGCTGCCGCTGCGCCCCGGCACCGCCGGGCTCCCGCTGGAGGAGCTGCTCGCCCGCCAGTGGTACCGGCTCGCCTGGTGGCGCCTGGCCCGCACCGAGCTCAACTACCGGCGCTTCTTCACCGTCAACGAGCTGATCGCGCTGCGCGCCGAGGACCCGGAGGTGTTCGCCGCCACCCACGCCGTCCTGCTCGCCCTGCACGCCGACGGCGTCCTGGACGGCTTCCGGATCGACCACCCCGACGGGCTCGCCGACCCGCGCGGCTACCTGCGGCGCCTGGCCGACGCCACCGGCGGCGCGTACGTGGTGGTCGAGAAGATCCTCACCGGCGAGGAGCGGCTGCCCGAGGACTGGCCGGTGGCCGGCACCACCGGCTACGACGCGCTGCGCCGGATCGACGGCGTGCTCCTCGACCACGCGGGCGCCTGCCGGCTGGCCGGGGCGTACGAGTCCTTCCTGCACGGCGGCCCGGTCCGGGACCTCTGCGCGGACCCGCACCCCGCGGTCGCCGAGGCCCGGCGCGGGCGGGCCGACATGACCGGGCCGGACGGCGAACTCGCCGCCGAGGTCGAGCGGCTGGTCCGGATCGCGCTGCGGATCGGCGCCG
>NZ_LFVW01000598.1:0-7033 GCF_001182915.1 Kitasatospora sp. MY 5-36 | reverse complement strand
CGCGGCCGGTGCGAGCACCGCTCCGGCCGCCCCGCCCACCACTCCGGCGAACCCGGCCCCCAGCGCGAGCTGAGCCCGGGCGGACCGGAGGGTCCGACGCGCCCGTCCCCGGTACCGGGGACGGGCCCGGTGACGGGGACGGCGAGCCGCCGCCCCCGGAGTCGCCGTCCCGCGAGTCGCCGTCCCGTGATCCGGCGCCCCTGTCACAGGCCCGCCGCTGAACGACTCGGTGCCCCCGGCAGGGCGGCGCGTGGTGGCTTCCAGGGGGCGCGCGGGGTGGTGCGGGCTTCCGTCCGCCGGCCGCGGGGCGCAGCGGCGGCCACCGGGTGGGTGGCGGGGGACAATGGCGGGGGGATCAGTAGCCCCGTTCTCGACCCGACCCGCCTCGCCAAGTTCCGCGAGGCGCTGCTCGCCGCCTCGTTCACCGCCGATGGCTGCCTGGACCTGCTCGGGCCCACCGGCTATTCGGCGTTGGCCCGCAGCGAGGCGGTCCCGGCGCTGCGGGCGACCCGCGGTGGCAGCCCGCTGGAGACGCTGGTGCGGCTGTTCCTGCTGCAGCAGCCGGTCCCGTACCGGGCGGCCGCCGCCGCGCTGCCGGTGGAGGACTGCCTGGCGGACGGTTGGCTGCGCCCCGACGGCGATCTGGTGCGCGCCACCGTCGACGTCCGGCCGTACGCCAACGAGGTGGCCGGGATGCCCAGTTCGGATGCCTGGGTGGTCTCCGACCTGGGCTGCGCGGTGGGCGGTGCGGGCGGGATCGGCTCCGGTGAGACCGCGCACGGGGTGGCCCGCAAGGACCTGGTGCTGGGCGTCGGCGGCGCCTCCACCACGCTGGCCAACATCACCGTGCGCCGCCCCGTCCGGGCCGCGCTGGACCTCGGTTCGGGTTCCGGCGTGCAGGCGCTGCACGCGGCCCGGCACGCCGGGACCGTGACCGCCACCGACCTCAACCCGCGCGCGCTGCGCTTCACCGAGCTGACCCTGGCGCTGTCCGGTTTCGACAGCACCGAGGTGTCCGCCGGAAGCCTCTTCGAGCCGGTCGGGGAGCGGAAGTTCGACCTGATCGTCTCCAACCCGCCGTTCGTGATCTCGCCGGGCGGCCGGTTCACCTACCGCGACGGCGGCATGGCAGGCGACGACCTGTGCCGCGGCCTGGTCCGCTCGGCCGCCAACCACCTGGAGCCCGGCGGCTACTGCCAGCTGCTCGCCAACTGGCAGCACGTCAAGGGCGAGGACTGGCACGAGCGGCTGGCCGGCTGGGTCGCGGGCACCGGACTGGACGCCTGGGTCGTCCAGCGCGAGGTCCAGGACGTGGCCCAGTACGCCGAGTTGTGGCTGCGCGACGGCGGTGACCACCGCGGCCCCGGCGGCGACTACCAGGCCCGGTACGGCGAGTGGCTGGACGCCTTCGAGGCGGGCCGGGTCGAGGGCATCGGCATGGGCTGGATCACCCTGCGGGCGGGTGGCGCCGAGCGTCCGACCGTCCGGGTGGAGGAGTGGCCGCACCCGGTGGAGCAGCCGCTCGGCCCGCACATCGAGGCTTGGTTCGACCGGCAGGACTTCCTCCGCTCGCACGACGACGCGGGCCTGCTCGCGGCCCGTTACGTGCTGGCCGACGAGGTGGTCCAGGAGCAGGTCGGCGCGCCCGGCGCGGAGGACCCGGAGCATGTGATCCTGCGTCACAACCGCGGCATGCGGCGGGCCACCAAGGTGGACACCGTGGGCGCCGGCTTCGTCGGGGTCTGCGACGGGACGCTGTCGGCGGGCGAGATCGTGGACGCCATCGCGCGGCTGCTCGGCGAGGACCGGGTGGTCCTGCGGGACCGGGTGCCGGAGTCGCTGCGCCTGCTGACCGAGCAGGGGTTCATCGACCCGGTCCGCTGAGACCTGGTCCGCTGAGACCCGGTCCGCTGAGACCGGAGCCGCCGAGGCCCGCCCCGCCCGGGCCCGCCCCGCCGGGACCGGAGCCGCTGATCGCGGCGGGACCGGTTCCGCCGCGACGCGGCCGGTTCACCGGTCCGTACCCCCTGGTTCGTCCGACCGCCGCCGGGCGGCTGTCTCCCGTTGGTCCTCCGCTGTGAAGCTCTGTCCACAGGCTGTGGACAGAGCTGGGGAGCCGGGGGCCAGAGGTGGACACGACGACGGCGATGGTGGGCGGGTCGGTGCTCGCCCTCTTCGGTGGCGTGCTGCTGCTCTGGTGCGCCGCCGAAGTGGGCCTGCGCCTGCGGGTGCGCCGCCGGGGGGCGCCGGCGGTGGCGACCGTGGTGGCCGAGGACGACGTGCACGGCCAGCTGGACAGCGCGCCGCTGCTGTCGTTCTCGGTGCCGCCCTCGGTGGGCGGCTCCGGCGCGTGCGGGATCGCGGGGCTCGTGATCGCCCGCCCGCGCGGGCACACCCCGCTGCGCCGTCCGGACCGTTTCGCGCCAGGTGCCTCGGTGCGGATCTGTTACGACCCGCGGCGCCCGAGCCGGGTGGTGCTGGCGCCCGGGGAGGTCGGCCGGGCGGCCGTCGTCGACCTGCTGTGGAGCGTCCTGGGCGTGGGGTGTCTGGCGGCGGGCGCCGGGCTCCTGGTCGCGGTCGGCGGCTGAGCCCCGCACTCCGCGAGGGATCCGGGAGGGGCCGGCAGCAGATCCGGGGGCGGGTGCCCAGGGCGGATTCACGCCATCCCGTGCCCACCTGTCGATTTTCCGTTGACAGATCTTGAAATCCGTCATTCCATCCTCCGGAACCTGCCGAAGGCCCCCCTCCACGGGGCGCGAACCTCCGTCATCGGGTTACCGTTCGAGTGGCGTCGGTGAGGCCGGCAAGTGAAAAAGCGGGATCCGTCCGTTTGACAAGGGTGGCCGGGGTACGGTCACACTCCGCTGGTGGGGGTGTCGTGCCGCGGCAGCCCCGGGACGGTGGAGGGGTCGGGCGGAGCGCAGCCCGTGCGGCCGGCGCCGACCAGCCACATAAGGACCGGGAGAGAAGAGCGAAGGTGTCCCCGAGCAGCGAGACCGCGCACGGACAGCGACTCGTCATTGTCGAGTCGCCGGCCAAGGCGAAGACGATCAAGGGCTACCTTGGCCCCGGCTACATCGTCGAGGCGAGCGTCGGGCACATCCGCGACCTCCCCAGCACCGCGGCCGAGGTGCCGGACAAGTACACCGGCGAGGTGCGTCGCCTCGGGGTGGACGTCGATCACGACTTCGCGCCCATCTACGTGGTCAACGCGGACAAGAAGTCCCAGGTCAGCAAGTTGAAGTCGCTGCTCGCGGAGTCCGACGAGCTCTTCCTCGCCACCGATGAGGACCGCGAGGGCGAGGCCATCGCGTGGCACCTCCAGCAGGTGCTCAAGCCCAAGGTGCCGGTGCACCGCATGGTGTTCCACGAGATCACCAAGTCGGCGATCCAGGAGGCCGTGGCCAACCCGCGCGAGCTCAACCAGCGCCTGGTCGACGCCCAGGAGACCCGCCGCATCCTCGACCGCCTGTACGGCTTCGAGGTCTCGCCGGTGCTGTGGAAGAAGGTCATGCCGAAGCTGTCGGCGGGCCGCGTGCAGTCCGTCGCGACCCGCCTGGTGGTCGAGCGCGAGCGCGAGCGGATGGCCTTCCACACCGCCTCGTACTGGGACCTGGTCGGAACCTTCGGCACCGGCCGCACCCCGGCCGACGCCGCCAACCCGGAGACCTTCGGCGCCCGGCTGGCCGCCGTCGACGGCAAGCGGATCGCCAGCGGCCGCGACTTCGGCCAGGACGGCCGGCTGAAGGCCGCCAGCGCGAACACCCTGCACCTGGACGAGCAGGCGGTCCGTCAGCTGGCCGCCGCCCTGGAGCAGACGGCGTTCGCCGTCCGCAGCGTCGAGTCCAAGCCCTACCGCCGCTCGCCGTACGCGCCGTTCCGCACCACGACGCTCCAGCAGGAGGCCAGCCGCAAGCTGGGCTTCGGCGCGAAGCGGACCATGCAGGTGGCCCAGAAGCTGTACGAGAACGGCTTCATCACCTATATGCGTACCGACTCCACCACGCTGTCGGACACCGCGGTCTCGGCCGCCCGGGCGCAGGTCACCCAGCTGTACGGGGCCGACTACCTGCCGGACGCGCCGCGCACCTACGCCAGCAAGGTCAAGAACGCGCAGGAGGCGCACGAGGCCGTCCGCCCGTCCGGCGACCGCTTCCGCACCCCCGCCGAGACCGGTCTGACCGGTGACGACTTCAGGCTCTACGAGCTGATCTGGATGCGCACCGTCGCCTCCCAGATGAAGGACGCGGTCGGCCAGTCCGTCACCGTCCGGGTCGGCGGCACCTCCGCCGACGGCCGGGACGTCGAGTTCTCCGCCTCCGGCAAGATCATCACCTTCCACGGCTTCCTCAAGGCCTACGTCGAGGGCGCCGACGACCCGAACGCCGAGCTCGACGACCGCGAGCGCCGGCTGCCGCAGGTCGCCCAGGGCGACCCGCTGGCCGCCGACCGGATCACCCCGGAGGGCCACGCCACCAAGCCGCCGGCCCGCTACACCGAGGCCTCGCTGGTCAAGGAGCTGGAGGACCGGGAGATCGGCCGCCCCTCCACCTACGCGTCGATCATCGACACGATCATCCAGCGCCGGTACGTCTTCAAGAAGGGGACGGCGCTCGTCCCGTCGTTCCTCTCCTTCGCCGTGGTCAACCTGCTGGAGAAGCACTTCGGCCGGCTGGTCGACTACGACTTCACCGCCAAGATGGAGGACGACCTCGACCGGATCGCCGCCGGTGAGGCGAAGTCCGTGCCGTGGCTGAAGCGCTTCTACTTCGGCGAGGGCGAGGGCAGCGCCGCGGGCGGCGCCGCCGAGGCCGGCAACGGCGACGGCGACCACCTGGGCGGCCTGAAGGAACTGGTCACCGACCTCGGCGCGATCGACGCCCGGGAGATCAGCTCGTTCCGGGTCAGCGACGACATCACCCTGCGGGTCGGCCGCTACGGCCCGTACGTCGAGCGCGCCTCGACGGTCGAGGGCGAGCCCGGCCAGCGTGCCGACATCCCGGACGAGCTGCCGCCGGACGAGCTCACCGTCGAGCTGGCCGAGGAGCTGCTGGCCAAGCCCAGCGGCGACTTCGAGCTCGGCGCGGACCCGGTCAGCGGCAACATGCTGGTCGCCAAGGACGGCCGCTACGGCCCGTACGTGACCGAGATCCTGCCCGAGGGCACGCCGAAGACCGGCAAGAACGCGGTCAAGCCGCGCACCGCCTCGCTGTTCAAGACGATGTCGCTGGACACCGTCACGCTGGAGGACGCGCTGCGGCTGCTCTCGCTGCCGCGGGTGGTCGGCACCGACGCCGAGGGCGCGGAGATCACCGCGCAGAACGGCCGCTACGGCCCGTACCTCAAGCGCGGCACCGACTCCCGCTCGCTCACCGACGAGGACCAGCTCTTCACGATCACCCTCGACGAGGCGCTGGCGATCTACGCCCAGCCCAAGCAGCGCGGCCGGGCCGCCGCCGCCCCGCCGCTCAAGGAGCTGGGCAACGACCCGGTCAGCGAGCGCCCGGTGGTGGTCAAGGACGGCCGCTTCGGCCCGTACGTGACCGACGGCGAGACCAACGCCACGCTCCGCAAGGACGACGAGGTCGAGACCATCACGCCGGAGCGCGGGTATGAGCTGCTCGCCGAGAAGCGGGCGCGCGGACCGGTGAAGAAGGCGGCGAAGAAGGCTCCGGCGAAGAAGGCCGCGGCCAAGAAGACGACCACCGCCAAGACCGCGGCGACCAAGACCGCGGCGACCAAGACCGCCGCGAAGAAGACCGCGGCGAAGAAGACCACCACCACCAAGACGGCGGCGGCGAAGAAGACGGCGGCCAAGAAGACCACCGCGAGCAAGACGGCGGCCGGCCAGGCCACCGCCACCGACGAGGGCTGATCCCAGGTCACGGCAGCCGGGCCCGTGCCCCCGATCCCGGGGGTGCGGGCCCGAGGTCCGTCGGGTCCGTGCGGGCTACGTCACAACCCGGTGATGAGCGCGATCCGGAAGCCCGTTCGCAGCGTTCCGGCCAGGCCCCGCCCGCTACGCTGACCGTATGACGAGCGAGGAGCAGCCCACCCCCAGCGCCGTCCCGGCCGCCAGAGCCCGGGCGTTCGACCTGCCCGAGGTCGCGCCCGCCGGGAGCCCGGCGGACCGGGCCAGGGCCCTGCTGCGGACACGCGCCTACCGGCGCCTGTGGACCACCCAGCTGATCGGCGGCACCGCCGACCGGCTCGGTCTGCTGGTGCTGCTCGCGCTCACCGTGATCGCCGCCGCCCAGGGCGGACAGTTCGGCAGCCTGCCGCGCAGCCTCGCCTTCGCCCTCGCCGCGGTCCTCGCCGTCCGGGTGCTGGCCACCGGGCTGGTCGGCGTCGCGCTGCTCGGCCCGGTGCACCGGCTGGTCACCGGTCGGCTGGACCGGCGCTGGACGCTGTTCGGCGCCGACGTGCTGCGCGCCCTGCTGATCGGCCTCGCGCCCTGGTGGAGCGTCTGGCTGGGCTCCGCCGCCAAGCCCTCCGGGGCCGCCGTCTACGTCCTGCTCGCCACCGTGTTCGTGACCGGTGCCGCCGAGCGGGTCTGGGGGATCGCCAAGTCCGCCGCCGTCCCGGGCCTGCTGCCGCCGGCCAACCCGCACCTGCCGGCCGCCGAGCAGCGCCCGTCCGCGGCCAACCTGGACAGCGTCCGGAGCATCGACCGCTTCACCGGCTGGGTGACCGTGCCGCTCGGCGCCGTCGGCCTGGTCGCCTTCACCCTGCTCAACAACATCGGCGCGGCCGTCGGCTCTGACTGGCTCCGCGCCCACCAGCTCACCTTCGCGGCGCTCGGCGCGGCCGGGCTGTTCGCCGCCTCGGCGGTCCGCGGCTACCTCCAGCAGCTGCCCGGCGGCCCGGTGACCGTCGCCCCGGTCTCCCCGTTCCAGGGCCTGCGCGCCCCGACCGACGCGACCCCCGGCCCCGCGCTCGGCAAGGGCCGCACCGGCAGCGCCCCGTACTTCACCTTCGCCGTCGCGGCCGGCTACGCCTCGATGGCGGGCGTCGCCGCGCTCGCGCTGCTGAC
>NZ_LFVW01000597.1:0-7035 GCF_001182915.1 Kitasatospora sp. MY 5-36 | reverse complement strand
GACCGCCCCGCGCAGCCGCGCCGGCGCCAGGCCGGCCGGCCGCAGCGCGCGCAACAGCGCCTCCATCGCGGCGAGTTCGGCGGGGCCGAGCACCGGGCGGGCCTGCGAGACCTGGAGCACCCAGGGGTGGCGCAGGTAGCAGGCGTACAGGGCCTCGGCCCAGGCGGTGACGGCTTCCCGCCAGGCGTCGGCCACCGGGAGTCCGCCGGGGAATTCGGCGGGAACTCCCGAGGGGGGTTCGGTGGCGAGTTCGGCGAGCGCCCGGTCGTGCATCAGGTCGAGCAGTTCGGCCTTGCCGGGCACATAGGTGTAGAGCGCCATCGCGGTGCGGCCGAGCCGTTCGCCCACGGCGCGCATCGACAGCGCGGCCATGCCCTCGGCGTCGGCCACCGCGATTCCGGCGGACACGATCGCGTCGACGCTCAGACCCGGCTTGGGGCCGCTGCGCCCGGCGCGCGGCTCCTCGGGCGCGCCCCAGAGCAGGGCGAGCGCGCGGTGGGCGTCGCCCTGCCCGGCGTAGACGGTCATCCGAGATCTCCTTATGGCGTAAAGTATCGCTCCGGCGGCAACTCTTTATGCCGTAAGATTACCAATCGAAGGGGTTTCGCGATGACATTGCCCGTCACCTTCGTCGAGGTCGTCGAGGTCCGCCGGATCACGCCGCGCACCGCCCGGATCACCTTCGCCGCCGAGGAACTCCCCGACGCCGTCGGGACCGCCCCGGACCAGCAGCTGAAGCTCTGCTTCCCGCGCCCCGGGCAGCGCGAGCCGGTGCTGCCCGTCCGGCAGGACGACCCGATGGGCTGGTACCAGGCCTACCTGGCGATCCCGGAGGCCGAGCGCCCGCTGCTGCGCAGCTTCACCCTGCGCGGCCGGCGGCCCGGCACCCGGCTGGTCGAGATCGACTTCGTGCTGCACGGGGACTCCGGCCCGGCCGCCGCCTGGGCGGAGCGGGCCGCGCCGGGGGACCGGCTCGGGATGGTCGGCCCCTCCGCGCTGTACGCCCCGCGGGTCCCCTTCGTCGAGGCCGCCACGGAGGCCGACTGGGTGCTGCTGGCGGGCGACGAGACCGCGCTGCCGGCGCTCGCGACGCTGCTCGGGGTGCTGCCCGAGGGGGTCCGGGCGTACGTGTGGATCGAGGTCGCCGACCAGGCGGAACGCCAGGAGCTGGAGAGCCGCGCCGAGCTGGAGGTGGAGTGGCTGTACCGCGACGGCGCGGCCCCGGGCACCGTGCTGACCGAGGCGTTCCGGGACGGCGTGCTGCCCGGGGGTGAGCCCTTCGTCTGGCTGGCCGGGGAGGCGGGGGCGGTCCGGGAGGTCCGCCGGCTCCTGATCGAGGAGCAGGGGGTGCCGAAGGAGGACATCGACTTCACCGGCTACTGGCGCCACCGGCTGACCCAGGACGACGCGCCCACCGCCGAGGATCTGGCGGACGCTCAGGAGCGCCTGGCCGGCACCTGAGGCCGGGCCGGGCGTCCCGCCGCGGCTCCCGCCGCGGGACGTCCGGGCGCCGTGGCGGCCGTTTCGCCGGGCGGCGGCGTGGGAAGGGAGTCCGCCGGGGCTCTCCCGTGCCGGCCGTCCGGATCCGGTAAGGGCCGATCGGCTGAAAGATGCGGATTCGACCCGATTTCCTCTCCGAATTTTACTGATTGATGGTCAACTTTACTTTCTGATGGGGATTTACCCCCTTGTCGTGATCCTCTCAGGTGCGTTGGAATGCGTCAGCTGTCCATCTGACGAGAGGATTTATATGATCGGCTGGCGGAAAACCCAGCTAGCGGCCGCCGTCACGGTGACCGCCGCGTCCATGGTCCTGAGCCTCGGGACCATCGCGACCGCGGCCCCGGCCCCCGAACCGCAGAACGCCCAGGCGGCGTCCACGGACGGGTCCCCGGTGCCGGTGATCGTCATCATGAAGGACCAGATCGCGGACGCCCCGGCCGACCACGGCCACCTCGGCGCCCGGCAGCAGAAGACCGCCGACGCACAGGCGCCGCTGCTGAACAAGGTCAAGGCCGGCGGCGGCACCGATATCAAGAGTTTCGTGGTCGGCAACGCCTTCTCGGCCACGGTCAGCCCCGCCCTGCGGGCCCAGCTCCAGGCCGACCCGGCCGTCTCCTCCGTGGTGGCGGACGCCCAGGTCCAGGTCGCCCCGCCGGCCGCCGCCAAGGCGAAGGCGGCCAAGGACACCGCCGCCGCCAAGGCGCCCAAGGCCGACGCCGCTCCGCAGGCCGTTTCGGGCAGTAACGGCCAGGGGGCGGAGGAGAACGCGACCAACACGGTCTGCCCCGCCGACCCGGCCAAGCCGCTGCTGGAGCCCGAGGGCCTCTACTCGACCCGGGCCGTCACCGGCAACGGCAAGCCCGGCGTTGAGGACCTCGCCACCGGCAAGGGCGTCAAGGTCGCCTACATCGCGGACGGCCTCGACCCGAACAACCCGGACTTCATCCGGGCCGACGGCTCGCACGCCGTGGTCGACTACCAGGACTTCGCGGGCGACGGCTGGGACGCGCCGACCGGCGCGGCCGAGGCCTTCGGCGACGCCTCGGCGGTCATCGCCCAGGGCCGCCAGGTCTACGACGTCTCCAAGTTCGTCAACTCCTCGCACCCGCTGCCGGCCGGCTGCAACATCCGCATCCGCGGCCTCGCCCCGGACGCCGACCTGGTCGCGCTGAAGGCCGGCGGCGAGATGATGTCCAACTCGTCGATCCTCCAGTCGATCGACTACGCGGTGCGGGTCGCCCACGTGGACGTGCTGAACGAGTCCTTCGGCGGCAACGTCACCCCGGACAGCGGCGCGCACGACACCATCTCGCTCTTCAACGAGCAGGCCGTCAAGGCCGGTGTCACCGTGGCGGTCTCCACCGGTGACGCCGGCCTCAGCGGCACGATCGGCACCCCGGCCACCGACCCGTCCGTGATCGCGGTCGGCGCCTCGACGGACAACCAGAACTACCAGCAGACCGGTTACGCGGCCTCCCAGTTCTCCAACAAGACCTGGAGCAACAGCCGCATCTCCGCGCTCTCCTCGGGCGGCTTCACCCAGGCCGGCCGGACCGTCGACCTGGTCGCGCCGGGCGAGTCGGACTGGGCGCTGTGCACGCCCGACACCAGCAAGTACACGGACTGCACGGGCTACAACGGGCAGCCCTCGCCGATCCAGCCGTTCGGCGGCACCAGCCAGTCGGCCCCGTTCGTCACCGGCGCCGCAGCCCTGGTCATCCAGGCCTACCGCGACACCCACGGCGGCGACTCGCCCGCCCCGGCGCTGGTGAAGAAGTTCCTCACCGGCACCGCCACCGACCTCGGCGTGCCGGCCGAGGAGCAGGGCGCCGGCCTGCTGAACGTCCGCGCCGCCGTCGAGGCCGCCCGCGGCTACGACGACGGGGACGGCACCGACGGTGCGAAGACCGTCGTGGTCAACACCGGCCAGGTCGACATCGCCGGCGCCCCCGGCTCGACCCACACCGCCGACGTGTCCGTCACCAACACCAGTGACAGCACCCAGACGGTGAGCGCCACGACCCGCGGCTTCGCGCCGCAGTCGAGCAACCGGCAGACCGTCCAGCTGGACCCGTCCTCGAAGGACACCTTCAAGTACGCGACCAACGGCGCGGACTGGGTGCAGAAGCAGGTCAAGTTCACCGTCCCGGCCGGCGCCGACCGCCTCGCGGCCTCGATCGCCTGGCAGGGCGCGCCCAACCCGGTCACCAACGGGCCGGTGGTCCGGATGACGCTGCTCGACCCCTCGGGCCGTTTCGAGACCAACACCCGTCCGCAGGGCGGCGCCACCCCGGCCAACTTCGGCCTGGTGGACGTCCCGCACCCGGTGGCCGGCGAGTGGACCGCCGTCCTCTACACCCCGGCCGGCCAGGCCGGCTACAACGGCGCCGTCGAGCTCGGCACCGCCACCCAGCGCGCGGTGCCGGCCGGCGCCGTGAGCCCCGGCACGACCGACCTGAAGCCGGGCCAGACCAAGACCCTCAAGGTCCAGCTCACCACCCCGGCCACCAGCGGCGACTCCAGCGAGGCCGTCCTGGTCTCCGGCTCCAACGGCAACACCACCAGCGTCCCGGTCGTGCTGCGCAGCCTCGTCCCGGTCAACCAGGGCAAGGGCACCTTCACCGGCACCATCACCGGCGGCAACGGCCGCAGCGCCTCGCCGACGCAGAGCTTCTCGTACGCCTTCGACGTCCCGAAGGGCCAGAAGGACCTGCGGGTCGGCCTGACCGTCGGCAAGGACCCGAAGCTGCTCATGCAGGGCGCGCTGATCAGCCCGAACGGCACCCCGGTCGACATCGAGGGCAACGGGCAGTTCGACGCCCAGGGCAACCTGGCGGGCACCGGCAACGGCGTCTCGGCCACCGCCGTCAACCCGGCCGCCGGCCGCTGGCGGTTCGTCCTGAACGTGCTCGGCCCGGTCAGCGGCCAGGAGCTCGCCCAGGACTTCACCGGCACCATCGCGTTCAACCAGAACCAGGCCACCGCGGCCGGTCTGCCCAACGACGCCCGCAGCAAGCTGGCGGCCGGCAAGCCGGTCACCGTCCAGGTGAACTACACCAACAACACCGTCGCGACCCAGCGGATCGCGGCCGACGGCCGGCTGGACCGCCGGGTGGACGTGCCGCTGGTGCCGCAGGGCACCTCGGCGACCGTCACCCTGCCGCTGAGCCTCAGCTCCGCGGTGCCGTCCTTCCTGGTGCCGCCGGGCACCGACCGGCTCAAGGCCGTGGCGGCGTCCTCGACGCCGGCGCAGATCGAGCTGAGCGCCACCACGGGCTCGCCGGACCTGTTCGGCGACCTGAAGAAGGCCCAGGACGGCTCCACCGTCTCGGTCGTCACCGACAACGGCACCGCCGAGCAGCCGGTCGTCCCCGGCACCTGGAGCACCTTCGTCCAGCAGATCGGCCCGTTCGGCACCGGCGGCGCGCCGGCCGGCACCTCCACCATCACGGCCACCGCGCACACCCAGGCCTTCGACCCGGCGCTGACCTCCAGCACCGGTGACCCGTACGCCGCCTCGGTGAACGCCTCGGCCGCGGCCGCCACCCCGGTGACCGTCGCCCCCGGCGCCACCGGCACGCTCCAGGTGACGCTGACCCCGACCGGCCCGAAGGGCAGCACCGTCAAGGGCGTGCTGTACCTGGTATCCGGCCCGACCGGCGTGGCCACCGCCAACAACGCCCTGAACACCACCGGTTCGGTGCTCGCGGCGATCCCGTACAGCTACACCGTGAACTGACGCCACGTCAGCCGACGTCAGGCCGAGGCCGTCCCGGGGTTCCGGGGCGGCCTCGGCCGCGTTCGGCGGCCGGGGTTCCGGGGGCGGCCGACTGGGCAGGGTCGGGAGTGAACGGATGTTGTCACCGGATGTTGTCACCGGATGGGGAGTTGCGAGTTGAACGACGCGATCAAGCACGGCGAGGTCGTGGTGAACGGTGTGCGGCTGCACTACGCGGAGCAGGGCGAGGGGCCGCTGGTCCTGCTGCTGCACGGCTTCCCGGAGAGCTGGTACTCCTGGCGCCACCAGTTCGCGCCGCTCGCCGAGGCCGGCTACCGGGTCGTCGCGCCGGACCAGCGCGGGTACGCCCGCAGCGAGCAGCCCGAGCGGATCGACGCCTACACCCTGCTGCACCTGGTCGGCGACGTGACGGCGCTGATCGCCGCGCTCGGCGAGGAGAAGGCCGTCGTGGTCGGGCACGACTGGGGCGCGCCGGTGGCCTGGGCCGCCGCGGCGCTGCGGCCGGACCTGGTGCGCGGAGTGGTCGGGCTGAGCGTGCCGCCGCTGCCGGCCGGGCCCGGCACCCTGTCCGCGGCCCGGGAGAACTTCGGCGAGGGCTTCTACCAGATCTACTTCCAGGAGCCGGGCCGCGCCGACGCCGAGCTGGCGGCCGACGTCAAGTCCAGCCTGCGCCGCATCCTCTGCGGCATCCAGCCCGACGGCGAGCCGCGACCGTGGATTGTCCCCGAGGGCAAGAAGCTGCTGGACACCGTCCCGGAGCCGGAGAGCCTGCCGGACTGGCTCACCGACGAGGACCTCGACGTGTTCGCCGCCGACTACGCCCGGCACGGCGAGAACGCCTTCACCGGGGGCCTCAACTGGTACCGCAACATCGACCGGAACAGCGAGCTGATGACGGCGTTCGTCGGCCAGCGGATCGACGTGCCCGCGCTGTTCGTGGTCGGTGAGCGGGACCTGGTGAACGCGATGATCGCGCCGGAGGCGGTCCAGTACCTGCTGACGCACCTGACGCCCCGGCTGCACCGGCACGTCCGGCTGCCGGACACCGGCCACTGGACGCAGCAGGAGCGCCCGGCCGAGGTCACCGAGGCGCTGCTGGACTTCCTGGCGCACCTGGACAAGTAGCCGGCCGGGGCACCGGGCGCGGCCTCGGGGGCCGCGCCCGGTGTCAGACCGGCAGGAGGCGGGCGATCAGCTCGCCGAGGCGGCGGGCGTTGCGGCAGGAGTGCATCTCCACCACGCCCGCGTAGACGAGGGCGGCGGAGTCGCCGGTCGGCCAGAGCGAGGGCTGTTCGGGGTTGAGCCAGAACACCCGGCGGGCCCGGGCGGCGATCCGGCGCAGCGCGTCCGGGTTGGGGTCGCGGTGGTTGTTCCTGGCGTCGCCGAGGACCAGCACGCAGGTGCGCGGGCCGACGGCGTCCAGGTGCCGTTCGGCGAACTCCCCGAGTGCGGAGCCGTAGTCGCTGTTGCCGTGGTAGCCCGTGACCTCGGCCTCGGCGAGGATCCGGGCGGCCAGGCGTGCCGGGTCGTCGCCGCCGCGCAGCAGGCCGGTCACCTCGGCGGTGCGGTTGACGAAGGCGAACACCCGGACCTTGCTGAACTGTTCGCCCATCGCCTGCACCAGCAGCATGGTGAAGTCGGCGAAGCCCGCCACCGAGCCGGAGACGTCGCACAGCAGCACCAGCTCCGGGCGGGCCGGGCGGCGCCGCCGGTACGCGGGGCGCAGCGGCACCCCGCCGGTGCCCAGCGAGCGGCGCAGGGTGCGGCGCAGGTCGATCTCGCCGCGGGCGGCG
>NZ_LFVW01000596.1:0-7048 GCF_001182915.1 Kitasatospora sp. MY 5-36 | reverse complement strand
GCCAGCCTGACCGGCGTCGACCTGCTGCGGCTCGGCCCCGCGAGCGCCCTCGGCCCCGGCCACGCCGACGGCCTCGCCACCGCCGCCCGCCTCCTGATCCGCGACGCCCGGGCCGACCAGCTGCGCGCCCTGCCCACCACCCCCTGCATCGCCCTCTCCCCGATCGGCGGCCAGGGCTTCCTGCTCGGCCGCGGCAACCAGCAGCTCACCCCCGAACTGCTGCGCGCCGCGGGCCGGGAACGGCTGCTGGTGCTCGCCACCGAGGCGAAGCTCGCCGCCCTGGCGGGCCGCCCGCTGCTGCTGGACACCGGCGACCCCGACCTGGACGACGCCCTCTCCGGCCACGTCCGGGTGATCACCGGCCGCCGCTCCGGCGCCGTGTACCGCCTCTCCGCCTGACCTCCCACCCACAGAGGAGCCCCCATGATCGACCTGCACGGCAAGCGCGCGATCGTCACCGGCGCCGCCTCCGGCATCGGCCGGGCCACCGCCGCCCTGCTCGCCGAACTCGGCGCCGCCGTCGTCCTCCTGGACCTCGACGCCGAGCGCGGCGAACAGGCCGCCAAGGAGATCGGCGGCACCTTCGTCCGCTGCGACGTCTCCCGGCGCTCCGACTGCGAGCGGGCCGTCAGCACCGCCGTCGAGCAACACGGCGGCGTGGACGTGCTGTTCAACAACGCGGGCATCATCCGCCGCTCCACCGTCACCGAGATCAGCGACGAGGACTGGGACCTGGTGATGGCCGTCAACGTCCGCTCGATCATGCTGCTCAGCGGGCTGGTGGTGCCGCTGATGGCCGCGAGCGGCGGCGGCAGCATCGTCAACACCGGCTCCGGCTGGGGCATCAAGGGCGGCGGCCGGGCCATCTCCTACTGCGCCTCCAAGGGCGCCGTGGTCAACATGACCCGGGCGATGGCCATCGACCACGGCCCGGACAACATCCGGGTCAACTGCGTCTGCCCGGGCGACACCGACACCGGCATGCTCGCCGAGGAGGCCCGCCAACTCGGCGAGAGCCCGGACGCCTTCTACACCGACGCCGCCGACCGCCCGCTCGGCCGGATCGGCCAGCCCCGGGACATCGCGCAGACCGTCGCCTTCCTGGCCAGCGACGCCGCCGCCTTCGTCAGCGGCGCGGTCATCGCCGTGGACGGCGCCGGCACGGCCTGACCGCCTGACCGACCACCCGCCAGGACCCGGCCCGGGCGGTCGGGCACCGACGGCCGGGCACCCGACCGCTGGTGGCCGGCCGCCCGGCCACCGGTGCCGGTCGCCCGGCCGGTACGCTACCGACCAGGAAGAAGGGAAGCCCGATGGCGATCGAGCGGCGTCCGCTGCGCGAGCAGGTCAAGGACGAACTCCTGGAGCAGCTCGGCCGCGGCCGGTTCACCCCCGGCGAGTCGATCAACGAGGTCCAGCTCGCCGAGGAACTGGGCGTGAGCCGAACCCCCCTGCGCGAGGCCCTGATCAGCCTGGAGCGCGAGGGCATCATCACCAGCGAACGCGGCAAGGGCTTCCGCTTCGCCCCCACCGGCAAACAGGAGTTCCTCGACCTCACCGCGATCGTCATCGCCCTGGAGTCGCTGGCCCTGCGCACCTCCGACCCGGCCCACCTGGCGGAGATCGCCCCCCGGCTGCTCGCCGAGGCCCGCGCCTTCTCCGCCCCGCAGGCCCCGCACGGCACGATAGAGCGCCACGACGACGCCTGGCACGCCCTGCTGCTCTCCGGCTGCGCCAACGCCCGGCTGCGCGAGATGATCGACTCACTGAAGCTCACCCTGCACCGCTACGAGCGGGTGGTGGTCGGCGACCACGAGATCCTGGAGCGCGCCGCCGAGGAGCACGAGCGGATCGCCCAGTGCCTGCTGGACGGCGACATCGACCAGGCCGTCGCCGCGCTGGAGGCCAACTGGACCGGCGGCATGGAACGCATCCTGCACCGGCTGCCCCCGGTCGCCGCGTTCTGAGCCGCCTGCCCCGGGCGCCGAGTTCGAGCCGGCCCGTCAGCCCAGCAGTTCCGGGACGCCCGGGGCGAGCCAGTGCAGCCGGTCGGCCAGGCCGGCCGCCTCGAACCGCGCGGTGGTCTCCGCCCGCCCCTCGGTGAAGTGCTCCCACGAGGTGTAGTGGACGGGGACGACCCGGCGGGCACCGAGCGAGGCGGTGAGCACGGCGGCCTGCGCCCCGTCCATGGTGATCAGCCCACCGCCGCCGAAGGCCTCGATCCGGGCCGCGCCGAGGTGCAGGAAGGCCGTACCGATCCGGAACCTCCGCCCCACCGCGTCCAGTTCGGGGATGTGGACGGTTTCACCCGAGATGTAGAGCGCCTCCTCCTCGCCGGGCGCCTCGACGACGAAGCCGGTCACGTCCCCGACCGGACCGTGCAGACCCGGCGTACCGGTCACCCGCAGGGTCCGGCCGTCCACGGTCAGGGTCCGGCTCTGCCAGGGCGCCAGCCCGAGCGCGCCGCCGCCGAGCCGGGCGGCCCCGCTGACGGTGGTCAGCACCGGCCGCCCGGCGAGCAGGGTCCGGCCGGTGGCGTCCAGGTTGTCGGGGTGCTCGTCGTGGCTGAGCAGCACGGCGTCCACCGGCGGCAGCTCGTGCGCGCCGATCGCCGGAGCACCCGTGCTACGCAGAACCACCGGGTCGTGCCGGTACTCGGCCGGAGCCGGATCGAAGACGGGGTCGGTGAGCAGCCGCAGCCCGCCGACCTCCAGCAGGACGGTCGCGGTGCCGATGTGGGTGGCCTTGATCTTCACAGTGTTCTTTCCCTCGCAGTGAATTGACGTTCAGTCAGTTGTCGTTCCGGACGCGGAACCGGCTCCGGTAGTCCCCCGGCGTGGTGGAGAGCCGGTCCCGGAACACCCGGTGCAGGGTCTCGACGGAGCCGAAGCCGCAGGCCCGGGCGACCCCCGGCAGCGGGTGGTCGGTGCGCTCCATCAGCCGGCGCGCCGCCTCCAGCCGCAGCTCCTCGACGTACGCCCCGGGCGTCGTGCCGGTCTCCGTACGGAAGACCCGGGCGAAGTGCCGCTCGCTCATGGCGAGCCGGCCGGCGAGGGCGGGCACCGACAGGTCGGCGTCCAGGTGCTCGCCGATCCAGCGGCGCAGGTCCCGCAGGTCCGCCCGGCCGCCCGGGCGGTGGGCCAGCGGGACGCTGAACTGGCTCTGGCCGCCCGGGCGTTGCAGGTACATCACCATGATCCGGGCGATCTCCAGCGCGAGGTCGTCGCCGTGGTCCTCGGCGACCAGCGCCAGGGTGAGGTCCATCGAGGTGCTCAGGCCGGCGCTGGTCCACATCCGCCCGGAGCGGATGAACACCGGATCGGCGTCCACCTCGACGGCCGGGTGGTCGGCGGCCAGCCGCTCGGCGGTCGCCCAGTGGGTGGTCGCGCGGTGCCCGTCCAGCAGCCCGGCCGCCGCGGTGACGTGCGCGCCCGCGCAGACCGAGGCGACCCGTCCGGCCCGTGGCCCGGCCTCCCGCAGCCAGGCCACCACGGCCTGGTCCACCCGGGGCACCGGCCCGTCCGGCCCCAGGTCCACCCGACCCGGCACCAGCACCGTGTCCGCGCGGACCCGCGCCTGCGCCAGCGTCCCGGTCACGTGCAGCGGCACCCCCGAGAAGGTTTCCACCGGCCCGCTCCGCTCGGCGCACACCCGCACCTCGTACCCGGGCCGCCCGGGCGGCAGCAGCCGGCCGGCCAGCGCGAAGATCTCGGCGGGCCCGGCCACGTCCAGCGCGTTCACCCCGGGGAACACCGGGACCACGACCAGATGCGGCAGGCGGAGTGCGTCGTCCATGCCCCCACCCTCGCCCGGAGGCGGCTCTGGCGGCAATGACGGGACTCTGCAACATCCGGCCATCGGCCCGGGTCCTCTCGTCATCCGAGAGAGGGCCTACGCCCCCGGCCGTACCGCCTCCGCGACCAGCGCCCGATTGACCCTCCTCCGCCTCCCGGCGGCAGGATGGCCCGCATGTGGGGCAAGTGGATCGACTGCCGGGTACGGCCCGGAGCACACGAGGCGTTCGCCGCCGGCCAGCGCCGCTGGTCGGCGATCTCCGACCAGCCGGGCCTGGTCGGCCAGGCCGGCGGCTGGGCACCGGACGGCGACCGCGCCCTCCTGCTCGCCCTGTGGGCCGACGAGCCCGCCTACACCCGCTTCCTGCGCGAACGTCACGACCGGGCCGCCGCCGCCCAGCACTCCGCCTACAGCGCGATCGAGGTCGCCACCGGACCGGTCGTCCTCACCATGCCGGGCGGCTCCCCGTCCCTCCCCGACGCCCTCACCCGCGCCACCGTCCTGCGGGCCGCCGACTGCCGCCTCCGCCCGGGGCGCGCCGACCACTTCCTCGACGTCCAACGCCGCCTCTGGGCCCCGGGCATGGCCGCCGCCGACGGCATGCTCGGCGGCGCCGTCACCCGCCTCTCGCCCGACCGCTACCTCGTCACCACCCTCTGGACCACCCCCGCCGCCCACCACGCCTACACCACCGACCACCTCCCCGCCCTACTCCCCCGCGCCGCCGTCCCCACCGACGTCCACACCCTCACCGGGCACCTGCTCCCGCTCGAACCGTCCTGGCTGGTCCTCCCCGTCCGGTCGCCGTAACGGGGCCTGTCAGGGGCCGGCCCTACACTCCGGGCCATGTCACTGCCGCACTCCGTAGGCTCCGTCGACGACCAGCTGTCGGTCCTCGACTCCCTGCTCGCCGCCCCGTACCCCGAGCGCGCGGACACGAGGACCGAACACGGCTGGGGCGGCCCCGGGCACCAGCTCGCCGTGCTCCGGGCGAGCCGCGACTTCTGGGACGACCCGGGCCCCGAGACCGTCACCGAGGCCGAGGACGAACTCGAAGCCGACCTCACCGCCCTGACCGCCGTCCTGACCGACCGCTGGGGCGGCCCGACCACGATCGACCTCTGGTCCCACCTCGGGTACGACCAGCCGGACTTCGCCGACACCGACGGGCCGGAGCCGCTGGTCTCCCTGGCCTCCCTCGTCTTCCACCTGCCGGTGTGGCGGGTGCCGTCCACCGGGCGCTGGGTGGGCCTGATCATCGGGCAGGCCGACCGGGAGTTCCCGCTCGAACTCCTGGTCGCGATCGGCGAGGAGTCCTGCCTGCCGCGGTGAGACCCCTCGCGCCGTCGCCGCCGCACCGGGCGCCGATCGCGCGGGGCCGCGCCGCGCCGTCACCCCGGCGCCCCCGGCCGGTGGGCGTCGCAGTACCAGCCGCCCGGATACAGCCGGGCTCCCGGCGCTCCGCACGGGATCCGCCCCGCCGAGCAGATCTCCCTCCGCACCGGCGGGATCACCCGATCGGACGTGAGCGGCTCGCCCACCGGGTCGTACGGGTCCCCGGGCAGCAGCAGCCGATGCGGCGGGCGGTGCGGAGCACGGCGCCGCTCCGGCACCCGCGGGTGGTCGGCCCCGCGCTGACGCGGGATCACCGGCCGGTCCGTCCGGTCCGCCAGCACCCCGCCGTTGGCGAGGAAGCGGCGCCGGTCCGCCTCGGGCGCCCAGAAGCGCAGCGGGCCACCGTTCCGGGTCCGTTGGGTGATCGGCACATACACGCCGCCGGCGACCCGGCGCACGAAGTCGTCGATCCGCGGGACCAGCACCGCCCACGTCGGGTGCCACCGCCCGCAGCGGCCGCCGCCGCCGCGCACCTGGCAGGGCCGCGGGCTGACGCGGTCGCACTTCAGCAGCCGGAGGGTCCGCACCCCGCCGCGCAGCAGCAGGTCGCGGTCCTCCCGGATGGCCCGGGCCGGCAGGTTGTCGGTGCGCACCCAGTGGACCTGGTCGATGAGCGGCGCGTTCGGGTCGACGGTGTGCCAGACCGCGGTGATGCCGTCCTCCCGCGCCAGCCGGTTCCGACGCCGGACGGACTGCGCGCTGACGTACGAGAGTTGGGGCTCGAACCCGAACCGGCGGCCGTCCGCGCCGGTGACCAGGACGGCGGGCCGCCGCCCGTCGGCCGTCCCGGCCCCGATCTCGACGGCGTGCCCGTCGCTCTCGGCGGCCCGGGCGTAGCGCTCCTGGTAGGCCTCGCGCTGCTCGTCCTGGGCAGCGGTGTGGGCCCGGCGGTGCGGGTTGTGGTGGGAGGCGATGCGCCGACCGCGCCGGAACGACAGGTACATCCACTCCGGCTGGTCGGGGCGGGCGTCCCGGCAGATGGGGCAGAGCAGCCCGCGCTGGGCCACCGGCCGCCGGTCGGCGCGCAGCCGGTGCCACAGGCCTGGCTGTTCGGGGACACCGAGGTCGTCTCGGTCGAGGTCGAGGAGGCGGTCGAGGTCAGTGTTGAAGACCAGGTTGCGCGTAGGGAGTTCACCGTCGTACTCGTTCATGGCGTCTCATCTCTGCCATCAACCACGAGAGGGAACTTCCAGTCTGCACCGGGGCACCGACACCCGGGCCCGCTACCGTGCTGCCGGACGGAGCCGAGGGTGCACGGAGGGCGCAATGACGGACAGGGGTTTGCGGGAGCGGAACCAGCGGGAGCGCGGGTTCGAGGTGCGGGCGATCGGGTGGGTGGAGTCGCCCTTGCTGGAGCGGGCGGGGGCGCCGAGGCAGGGGGACGAGGGCGCGCCGAAGGCGTGGGTGGCCTTCGAGGCCGAGGTGGAGCGGGGGCTGCGGGACCTGGTGGCCGGGCAGGAGGTGCTGCTGCTGACCTGGCTGCACCGGGCGGACCGGGAGGTCTTGGCGGTGCGTCCGCGCGGGGACCGCTCCCGGCCGGAGACCGGGGTGTTCGCGACCCGCTCGCCGGACCGGCCGAACCCGATCGGGCTGCACCGGGTCACCGTCCTGGCCGTGGACGGCCCGCGGCTGCGGGTCAGCGGACTGGAGGCGATCGACGGCACCCCGGTGCTGGACGTGAAGCCGGTGCTGCCCGGGCTCGCCGAACGGTAGCGGGGGTCGGCGGGGGCGCCGTCGCCGGCCGGGGGCAGCCCCTGACGGTGACAGCGCGCCGTCAGCGGCCCACCGTGGCGACGAGGCGGGCCAGGGCGGCCCGGGCGGGTGGGCCCCAGCTGGACTTGCCGCCGGGGCGGCCGTG
>NZ_LFVW01000595.1:0-7051 GCF_001182915.1 Kitasatospora sp. MY 5-36 | reverse complement strand
GGGTGACCGCCGCCGCCGACCTGGCGGTGCGGATCGCCGGGTACGACGAGCACCCGGTGGTGTACCCGCGCCGGATCGGGCTGGTGCGGGCCGGGGACGGCTGGCGGGTCGAGCGCGAGGAGAGCGCGTCCGGGCCGCCCGCGCCGTGGGACTTCGGGCCGCTCCGGTCCTCGCCGGGCGCGCACTGCCTGGTGGTCGGGCCGGCCGCGGGACCCGACCAGACCGAGCTGGTCGCGGTGGGGGACCGGGCGGTGCCCGCCGTCACCGAGGTCTGGGGCGGTGCCTGGCCGGAGCGGCTGCTGCTGGAGCGGCCGGCCACCGAGGAGCAGTTCGCCCGGCTGCTGGAGGGCGACCCGGCCGGCTGGACGGGCATGGCGGCGGTCACCGTGGCCGCCCCCGGCGCGCCCTGGCACACCCCGGCGGACCGGGTGCTGGTCAACCCGGAGGCGTACGGGCGGCTCAGCGGCTTCGGCCGCCAGGTGGTGGTCACCCACGAGGCCACCCACGTCGCGACCAGGGACGACACCAGGGCCTGGACCCCGCTGTGGCTCTCCGAGGGCGTCGCCGACTGGACGGCGTACCGGGACTCGGGCCGCGGCCCGCAGCAGATCGCGCCCGAGCTGGCCCGGGACGTGGCCGCCGGGAAGCTGCCCGCCGCGCTGCCCGCCGACCGGGACTTCGCCGCCGGGGCCACCGGCATCGCCCAGGCCTACGAGCAGTCCTGGCTGGCCTGCGAGCTGATCGGCCGCACCCACGGGCCGCAGCGGCTGGTCGCCTTCTACCGGGCGATCGGCGCGGCCGACGGGCAGGGCGAGGACCGGGAGCGCCGGACCGACCGGCTGATGCGCCGCGAACTGGGCGTCGGCCTGGCGGAGTTCACCCGGCTCTGGCTGGAGCAGGTGGCGGCACTGAAGGGCTGACCGGCCGCGGAGGGCAGGTCAGCGGCGCTGTTCGGCCGGGGTGCCCGGGTGGTCGATGCCGTCCAGCAGGTCCTGCTCGTAGGCGATGCCCGGGCGCACCGGGTAGCCGCCGGACGGCAGCGCGGCGGGCTCGCGGTCCAGCACCACGGTCGGCGGCAGCGGCGCCTCGCCGCGGGTGGAGCGCCAGAGCCGCACGCAGGAGAGCACGGCGGCGGCCAGCAGCAGCAGGTTGCGCGCGGCCAGGACGGCGACCGCCGCCGGCTCGCTGGCCAGGACCTGGGTGAACATGGTCGGGAACTCGACCAGGGTCAGCGGGCAGGCGAGCAGGATCAGCACCGCCACCGGCCGCTGGCTGCTGTTGCGCACGGTCAGGCAGACCGCCGCGACGCCGACCAGCCAGACCAGGTACTGCGGGCTGATCACCCGGCTGGTCACCACGAAGATCAGCAGCGCGCACAGCGCGGCGTCGTACATGGTGGCCGCGCTGCGGCGCTTGGAGGTGTAGCGCCACAGCAGCAGCCAGGCGAAGCCCAGCAGGGTGCCGGCCAGCATGACCTTGCTGATCACGTCGACCCACGGCCCGAGCATCTCGGGGGAGCCGTAGTTCATGGTGACCTTGCCGTCCCAGGCGTCGGCGATCCGGGCGAAGTGCAGCGGCAGCGCGCCGAGCGACTCCACCTCGATGCCGCGGTCCTTCTGGAACGCCAGGAACTCGAAGGCGCCGTTCATCCCGGCCGTCAGCAGGAAGCCGATCGAGACGGCGGTGGCCGCCGCCAGCGTCCAGGAGCGGCGGGTGCGGCGGCCCGAGGGGGTGCCGATCAGGCCGATCAGCGGCCAGATCTTGACGATGCCGCCCAGGCCCAGCAGCAGCCCGCCGACCGCCGGGCGGCGGATCAGCGCCAGCAGGCCGGCCAGGGCGACCGCGGTGACGATGACGTCGAAGCGGTTGTAGATCATCGGGCCGAGCAGCGGGACGCCCACCACCCACATCCAGGCGCCGGTCAGCGCCCGGCCCCGGCGCAGGCCGGTGCGCACCAGCAGCGCGGCCGCGGCGGCGTCGGCGATCCCGCAGATCACCCAGAACGAGACCAGGTACGACCAGGGCAGCAGGCCCGGCAGCAGGATCACCAGGGCGGCGCCCGGCGGGTACTGCCAGGTCACGTCGTCGAACGGGAAGGTGCCGGTCTGGAGCACGCCGTACCAGGCGTGGTAGATCATCCAGACGTCCGCCGTGACATCGCCGCCGGGCGCCTTCAGCACACCCGTCGCCAGCAGCACCAGCAGGGCGCGGGTGGCGACCCAGGTCGCGCCGAGCGCGGCGAGCGCCCCGAGCGGGCGGCCGAGGCGGCCGCGCGAAGAACCGGGCTCGGTGGCCGGGGCCAATTCCACTGCGCTCCCTCGTTCGTCTCGGACGTCCCCACCGGAGGCGTCGTACCGACGGACGCCCGGGCCGCGTGCTGGACGACGGCCTAGGTACTAGGACTGACCCGGGGGTCAAACGGTTGCCGTGCGCGGTTCCGTTCCCGGTGGGTCATGGTGTTGACCTATCGTACGGATCACCCAGCGGTACACCGCGCACCCCCCGACCGAGCGAGCCGTGGCCTGATGCACAGAACCTTGATCGTCACCAACGACTTCCCGCCCCGCCCCGGTGGCATCCAGGCCTTCGTGCACAACATGGCCGTGCGTCAGCCCGCAGGCAGTGTCGTGGTCTACGCCTCGACCTGGCGGGACGGCACCGAGGTGGCCCGGTTCGACGCCGAGCAGCCGTTCCCGGTGATCCGGGACCGGACGAAGGTGATGGTTCCCACACCGCGGGTCACCCGGCGGGCCGCCGAGATCCTGCGCGCGGAGAAGTGCGACTCGGTCTGGTTCGGCGCCGCCGCCCCGCTCGGGCTGATGGCGCCCGCGCTGCGCCGGGCCGGCGCCGGGCGGCTGCTCGGCATGACCCACGGGCACGAGGCCGCCTGGGCCCAGCTGCCGGTCTCCCGGCAGCTGCTGCGCCGGATCGGCGCGGGCACCGACGTGCTGACCTACCTGGGCGAGTACACCCGCTCCCGGATCGCCGCCGCGGTCGGGCCGCAGGCCGCGGCCCGGATGGTCCAGCTGCCGCCGGGCGTGGACGAGACGACCTTCCACCCGGGCTCCGGGGGCGCCGAGGTGCGCCGCCGGCTCGGGCTGGCGGACCGGCCGGTGGTGGTCTGCGTCTCCCGGCTGGTGCCCCGCAAGGGCCAGGACACCCTGATCGAGGCGATGCCGCAGATCCTCGCCGACGTGCCGGACGCGGTGCTGCTGATCGTCGGCGGCGGCCCGTACCGGGCGGACCTGGAGAAGCTCGCGGACGCCACGGGCGTCCGGGACTCGGTGCGGTTCACCGGCTCGGTGCCGTGGGAGGAGCTGCCCGCCCACTACGGGGCCGGGGACGTCTTCGCGATGCCGTGCCGCACCCGGCGCGGGGGGCTGGACGTCGAGGGCCTGGGCATCGTCTACCTGGAGGCCTCGGCGACCGGCCTGCCGGTGGTCGCGGGGGACTCCGGCGGCGCGCCGGACGCGGTGCTGGAGGGCGAGACCGGGTACGTGGTGCCCGGCGGCTCGGCCCCGGCGGCGGCCGAGCGGATCGTACGGCTGCTGCGCGACGAGGAGCTGCGGCGGCGGATGGGCGAGGCCGGGCGGCGCTGGGTGGAGCGCTCCTGGCGCTGGGACCTGCTGGCCGGGCGGCTGACCTCGCTGCTGGCCGGCTGACGCGGGTACGCCGAAGGGCCCCGGGGACTCCCCGGGGCCCTTCGGCGTACCGGTGCGGCCCTACTTCCGGTACAGGGCCTCGATCTCGGCGGCGTAGTCCTTCAGCACGACGTTGCGCTTGAGCTTGAGCGAGGGCGTCAGGTGGCCGCTCTCCTCGGAGAACTCGGTGTCCAGCAGGCGGAACTTCTTGACCGCCTCGGCGTGCGAGACGGCCGCGTTGCCGTCGTCCACCGCGCTCTGGAGGGCGGCCAGCAGGTCCGGGTCGGCGGCGAGGTCGGCGACGGTGGCGTCGGCGGGCTTGCCGTTGAGCTCCTTCCACTTCGGGAAGAAGTCCGGGTCGACGGTGATCAGGCAGGCGATGAAGGGCTTGCGGTCGCCGACCACCATGACCTCGCCGACCAGGGCGTGGGCCCGGATCCGGTCCTCGATCACGGCCGGGGCGACGTTCTTGCCGCCGGCCGTGACGATGATCTCCTTCTTGCGGCCGGTGATCGTCAGGTAGCCCTCGGAGTCCAGCGAGCCGAGGTCCCCGGTGGCGAACCAGCCGTCCTTGAAGGCCTCTGCGGTGGCCTGCGGGTTGTTCCAGTAGCCGGTGGAGATGTGCGGGCCCTTGAGGAGGACCTCGCCGTCCTCGGCGATCCGGACGGAGCAGCCGGGCGTCGGCTGGCCGACCGTGCCGATCTTCGGCTTGGCGCACTCGTTGAAGGCGGTGGCGGCGCAGGTCTCCGTCAGGCCGTAGCCCTCCAGGACGGTGAAGCCGATGCCGCGGTAGAAGTGGCCCAGGCGTTCGCCGAGCGGGGCGCCGCCGGAGATGGCGTGGGTGGCCCGGCCGCCGAGCGCGGCGCGCAGCTTGCTGTAGACGAGCTTGTCGAAGACGGCGTGCTTGAGCCGCAGGACCAGGCCCGCGCCGCCCGCGTCCAGCGCCCGGCTGTAGGCGATCGCGGTGTCGGCGGCCTTGTCGAAGATCTTGCCCTTGCCGTCGGCCTGGGCCTTGGCGCGGGCGGTGTTGTAGACCTTCTCGAACACTCTGGGCACGCCCAGGATCAGGGTCGGCTTGAAGGAGGCCAGCTCGGCGGTGACGTTCCGGACGTCGGAGACGTGGCCGAGCTTGATCGGCGCCATGATCGGGGCGATCTCGACGATCCGGGCGAACACGTGGGCCAGCGGCAGGAAGAGCAGCACGGAGCTCTCGCCGGTGTGGAACAGCGGGGCCAGGCGCTCGACCACGTTGCCGCACTCGGCCAGGAAGTTGCCGTGGGTCAGCTGGCAGCCCTTCGGGCGGCCGGTGGTGCCCGAGGTGTAGACGATGGTGGCGATGTCGTCGGGGCCGGCGGTCCGGCGGCGCTCGTGGACGGTCGCGTCCGGGACGTCCTGCCCGGCGGTGGCCAGCGCGGCGATCGCCCCGCCGTCGATCTGCCAGGTGTGCTCCAGCCCGGGCAGCCGGTCGCGGACCTCGGCGACCACCCCGACGTGCTGGTCGGTCTCGGTGATCACGGCGACCGCGCCCGAGTCGCCGAGGATCCACTCGACCTGCTCGGCGGAGGAGGTCTCGTACACCGGCACGACGATCGCGCCGGCCGTCCAGATCGCGAAGTCCAGCAGCGTCCACTCGTAGCGGGTGCGGGACATGACGGCCACCCGGTCGCCGGGCTCGATGCCCGCGGCGATCAGGCCCTTCGCGGCGGCGTGCACCTCGGCCAGGAACTGGACCGACGTCAACTCCTGCCAGTGGCCGTCCACCTTGCGGCTGAGCACGGCGACGTCCGGGTGCTCCTCGGCGTTCCGGTGCACCGGGTCGGCGAGGTTGCCGCCGCTCGGTACCTGGTAGAGGGCCGGAAGGCTGAAGTCGAGCAAGACTGCTCCTCGTTCGCGACGCTGCGGGACGGCAGGACGTTACTGCCCGGTAGGCAGCTTCGACCAGGGGGGTCGGCTCCGGTGTTCGAAGTGTCACACCCGGCCGGGTCCGACCTGGCCGTGACCGGGTCGTTCGAATGGCACCCTACGACAGCGCAGGGCGACCGGCCGGTAACATGCCCGCCCGCCCGGCGCCCGCCCGCACCTCGGCCGCCCCGCGCCGCCGCGCCGCCCACCGGGCGCGATAGCCTGCTCCGGGCGGACCGGGCCGAGCGCGCCCCGGCCGGACCGGCAGGCAGATGGACGAGGCGGAGGGCCATTCCATGGCGGAGCACACCAGGTCGAGCATCACCATCGACGCGACCCCGGCCACGGTCATGGCGGTGATCGCCGACTTCGCCGCCTACCCGGCCTGGACCGGCGAGGTCAAGGAGATCGAGGTCCTCGGCACCGGCGAGGACGGCCGCGCCGCCGAGGTCCGGCTGCTGCTCGACGCCGGCGCCATCCGTGACGAGCACGTCCTCGCCTACACCTGGGACGGCGACCGCGAGGTCTCCTGGACCCTCGTCCGCAGCCAGATGCTCCGCTCGCTGGACGGCTCCTACACCCTCGCCCCGCTCGCCGGCGGCCGCACCGAGGTGACCTACCAGCTCGCCGTGGACGTCAAGATCCCGATGCTCGGCATGATCAAGCGCAAGGCCGAGAAGGTCATCATCGACCGCGCCCTGGCCGGTCTGAAGAAGCGCGTCGAAGGCTGACACGACCGAACGGGGGCCGGACGGCATGACGGCGACACGCACCATCCTGGTCAGCGGCGACGCTGGCGCACCCACGGTGGCCGCCGCCACCGCCCTGCACGCCGCCCGGCGCGGCCACCGCACCTGGCTGCTGGCCGCCGACGACCCGCACCGTGCCCTGGACTCCGCCCTCGGCACCCGGCTGGAGCCCGAACCGCTGCACCACGCACCGGGCCTGACCGTCTCCCGGATCGACGAGCAGGCCGCCTTCCGCTACGCCGTCGGCGCGCTCACCGGCCGGCTCAAGCCCGCCCTCGACCTGCTCGGCGCCGAACAGCTCGACCCCGAGGAGCTCACCGCCCTCCCCGGCATCGCCCGGCTCGCCCTGCTGCGCGCCCTGCCCGCCGCCGACCAGGACGTCCTGGTCGTGCTCGCCCCGCCGCCCGCCGAGCTGATCGCCGCCCTCGCCCTGCCCGAACAGCTCGCCCGCTACCTGGACCGGCTCGTCCCCGAGCAGCGGCAGGCCGCCCGGGCGCTGCGCCCGCTGCTGGCCGGGCTGGCCGGCGTCCCGATGCCCGCCGACTGGCTGTACGAGGGGCGCACCAAGGCCGCCGCGGCACTGGCCGAGTCCCGCGCCGCGCTCACCGACCCCGGCACCAGCGTCCGGCTGGTCGTCCGGGCGGACGGCCACCCGTACACGGAACTGCGCCGGATCCGGGCCGGGCTCGCCCTGCACGGGCACCGGCCGGACGCCGTGGTGGTGCACGGCGCGCTGCCCGCGGCCGCCGCCTCCTCGCC
>NZ_LFVW01000594.1:0-7077 GCF_001182915.1 Kitasatospora sp. MY 5-36 | reverse complement strand
AGGCGGCGGCCCGGTCGAGGGCGCGGAACCTGCTGGCCAGGGCCCTGCCGGCGGCCGTCCGGCTCCCGTCCGGCCGCCGCTGAAGAACGCGCCGGGACGCGCCGGGACGCGCTGAAACACACCGAGCCCCGCTGCGGCCCGCGCCGTACCCGAGGGCGTCGGCCACCCGCCGTCGCGCCCGGGCGCTTTCCCGCCTTCCAAGCAGCTTTCGACCGGTTCCTCCCGCCCGGGAGATTGGCCGGTTCTTTGCTGTCGCTTTACCCCGTCATGGCTGACGCACCATCAGCACGTCGACCGTCCCCCCGTTTTCCGACCACCTTTCCTTCCCGTACGGACCAGTCGAGGAGTTCCATGTCACGCCCCACGGGCGGATCACCGCGGCAGCGGGCCGAAGCCGGCTCGCCGCCCCCCTCCGCAGCGCGCCGCGGCAACGGCGTACTGCGCCACACCGCCGTCGCCCTGGCGGTGGTGCTCTCGGTCGAGGCCGCCGCCGTCATCATGACGACCGGTCAGGCCGTCGCCGTCACCACGGAGCAGTCCCCGAAGCCCGCCAAGGCCCTGGGCCCGGCCGAGGCCAAGGACATCGCGACCGCCCACCTCAAGGCCCGGTTGGAGAACCGCCGGATCGAGGTGGTGGACGAGCGCACCGAGTCGACCACCAGCTGGATCAACCCGGACGGCACCACCACGCTGGACCTCGCCTCCGGCCCGGTCCGCTACAAGGACAAGTCCGGCAGGCTCCAGCCGATCGACGTCGACCTGGCGCGGCAGTCGGACGGCAGCGTCAAGGCCAAGGGGCACCCGCTCAACCTCTCGCTGGCCGGCGCCACCCCGCCCGCCGCCGCGTCGGCGTTCAAGGCCGCCGGTGCCCCGGCCGGCGCCCAGCAGGCCCCGGCCACGCCGCTGGTCTCGCTGGACAACGGCAGCGGCACCGCGATGTCGCTGTCCTGGCGCGGCGCCCTGCCCGCTCCCACCGTGGACGGCGCCAGGGCCCGGTACGCGGACGCGCTCACCGCCACCGACCTGGTCATCGAGTCCACCCGGACCGGCTTCGAGCAGTTCCTGGAGCTCAAGGACCGCTCGGCGGTGGCCGCCAACGGCAGCGTGACGCTCACCCTGGACGCGGCCGGCCTCCAGGCCCGGCAGAACCCGGACGACTCGGTCTCCTTCCTCGACCCGAAGACCGGCGAGGAGAAGGGCCAGCTGCCCGCCCCGGTGATGTGGGACGCGCAGGTCGACGAGCGCAGCGGCGACCACACCCGCACCGCTCCGGTCGCGCTGAAGGTCGTCCAGAACGGGAACGCGATCGACCTGACGCTGACCCCGGACGCCGCCTTCCTGAACGACCCGAAGACGAAGTACCCGGTGACCGTCGACCCGGCGGTCAACATCGGCGTCGGCTTCGACACCTTCGTCCAGCAGGGCTACGCCACCGACGTCTCCTCGCAGACCGAGCTGAAGCTGGGCAACAACGGCTCCGGCCAGGTGGCGCGTTCGTTCCTGCAGTTCCCGATGGCGAAGATCAGCGGGAAGCAGATCACCGGCGGCAAGCTCAACCTGTGGAACTTCCACAGCTGGTCCTGCACCGCGAAGAGCTGGGAGGTCTGGGACACCGGCACGGCCACCACGGCCACCCGCTGGACGGCCCAGCCCGGCTGGAACAAGAAGTGGGCGACGTCCACCGCGACCAAGGGCTACTCCAGCTCCTGCAACGACGGCTGGGTGAACCAGGACATCACCGCGCTGGTCAAGGCCTGGGCCGCCAACGGCAACACCAACAACACCCTGGGCATCCGGGCCACCGACGAGTCCGACCCGTACGGCTGGAAGAAGTTCAACTCCGGCAACGCGACGTCCAACACGCCGTACCTGTCGGTCACCTACAACACCCCGCCGGGTGTCTCCACGCTGGTCTCCCCGGCCGACGCCGCGCTGACCAACGACGCCACGCCGACGCTGTCCGCCAAGGCGACCGACCCCGACGGCGGCAACATCGCCCTGGACTTCGAGGTCTGGGCGTCCAACGGCACGGCCGCGCTGCAGTCCGGGCGCACCGCCATGGCCGCCTCCGGCTCGACGTTCACCTGGGCCCCGGGCACCAAGCTGGCGCCGGGCGCCTACAAGTGGCGCTCGCGCTCCTGGGACGGCACCGCCAACAGCGCCTGGTCGGGCTTCCGCTCCTTCACCGTGGACACCACGGCGCCGGGTGCGACCACCGTCTCCTCCGGGGACTTCCCGGCCGGCCAGTGGGCGGGCACCCCGGACGCCAACGGCAGCTACAGCGGCACCTTCACCTTCACCCCGCCGACCAGCGACGTGAAGGACATCCAGTACCGGCTGGACGGCGGGGCCTGGGTCACCGCGGCCACCACCGGCACCCCGGTCAGCGCCAAGCTCACCTTCAAGGCGGGCTCCCACACCGTCACCGCGCACACCCGGGACGCCGCGGGCAACGTCTCCGCCGACAGGACGTACGCCTTCTACGCCGGCAAGGGCTCCGCCCTGGTCGCGCCGGGAGCGGGCGAGCGCCCGGCCCGCCGCACCTCGCTGCAGGCCGAGGGCAACAGCACCTACACCGGGGTGCGCTACCAGTACCGGCGCGGTGAGACGGACGCCTGGAAGGACGTCCCGGTCGCCAACGTCGCCACCACCGACGGCAAGCCGGTGACGGCCTGGCCGTTCACCGCCCCCGGCGGCAAGCCGGCCGCGCTGACCTGGAACATCACCGACACCCTGGCCGAGAACGGCCCGGTCGACGTCCGCGCGGTGTTCACCGACGGCACCGCCACCGACGCCACCGAGCCGAACACCGTCACGGTGGACCGCAACGCGGGCACCGCGCCGGAGACCAAGGTCGGCCCGGGCGAGGTGAACACCCTCACCGGTGACCTCACCCTCTCCGAGAGCGACGCCGAGGCCTTCGGCCTGCACGCCGAGCGCTCCTTCTCCTCCCGCCGGCCCGCCAACGGCTCGGCCCAGGAGGGCCAGGCGGCGATCTTCGGCCCGCAGTGGAGCTCCGGCACCACCGCCGAACTCACCGACGCCGCCTACTCCTACGTCCGCCAGACCTCGGCGACCTCCCTCTCGGTGGTCTCCGCGGACGGCTCCGAGACCGGCTTCACCGCCACCGGCGCCGGCGGCTGGAAGCCCGAGCCCGGTGCCGAGAACCTCACCCTGACCGGTGCGCTCACCGGCTCCTTCACCCTGAAGGACACCGACGGCACCACCGTCACCTTCGCCAAGGTCGACCCGGCCGCCACCACCTGGCAGGCCTCCGGCTCCTCGCTGCCCAGCGACAACTCCACCACCTCGGTGGTCTCGGAGAAGGTCGTCTCCGGCGGCAAGACCCTGGCCCGCCCGAAGTACGTGGTCGCGCCGTCCTCGGCGACCGCCTCCGCCGACTGCGCCGCCGTGCCGTCCACGGCCGGCTGCCGGGTGCTGGAGTACGTCTACGCCGACACCACCACCGCCACCGCGTCCGCCCTGGGCGACACGGCCGGCCAGGTGAAGCAGATCCGCCTGTGGTCCACCGACCCCGGCGCCGCCACCGCCGCCCCCGTCGCCGTCTCGCAGTACGCGTACGACGCCCAGGGCCGGCTGCGCGAGGTCTGGGACCCGCGGATCAGCCCGGCGCTGAAGACCGCGTACGGCTACGACGCGGCCGGCCGGGTCACCACCGTGACCGAGCCCGGCGAGCTGCCGTGGACCCTGGAGTACGGCAAGGCCGGCAACGCCGCCACCGCCGGCGACGGCATGCTGCTCGCCGCCTCCCGGCCCACCCTCAAGCAGGGCAGCAAGGACGTCACCGACGGCACCGCGACCACCTCGGTCGTCTACGACGTCCCGCTGAGCGGCGCCAACGCGCCGTACCCGCTGGCGCCGTCCGACGTCGCGGCCTGGGGCCAGAGCGACGCCCCGACCGACGCCACCGCCGTCCTGCCACCCGACGCCGTCCCGGCCACCCACGACGGCAAGGCGCTCGGCACCGCCGGCTACAACCGCGCCTCGGTGACGTACACCAACGCCTCCGGCCGCGAGGTCAACACCGCCACCCCCGGCGGCGGCATCACCACCACCGAGTACAACGCCTACGGCAGCCCGGTGCGGACCCTCTCCGCGGAGAACCGCGTCCTCGCCCTGGCCACCACCGGCAACGACCTGAACAAGCTGCGCGCCCTCGGCATCGCCGGCCGCTCGACGGCCGACCGCGCCCAGGTGCTCTCCTCGACCTCGGTCCACTCGGCCGACGGCAAGCGCCTGCTGGAGCGGTACGACCCGCTGCAGCTGGTCACCCTGGAGCACGGCGTGGCCGCCTCCGGCAGCTCCCCGGCGCTCGCCGCCGGCGACGAGGTCCCGGCCCGCGCCCACACCGTCAACGGCTACGACGAGGGCCGCCCGGCGAACGCCGCGGTCAGCGACATGACCACCTCGGTGACGGTCGGCGCCCGGATCGACGGCTACGCCGCCGACGCCGACACCCGCACCACCGCCACCGGCTACGACTGGGCCCAGGGCCTGCCCACCTCGGCCGTCCAGGACCCGGCCGGCCTGAAGATCACCACCAGCACCGGCTACGACGCCAGCGGCCGGGTGACCTCGCAGAGCCGCCCGAACTCCACCGGCTCCGACGCGGCCACCACCGTCACCACGTACTACACCGGCACCGGGACCGGCGCCTGCGCCGGCCACCCCGAGTGGGCCGACCTGGTCTGCTCGATCGCCCCGGCCGCGCAGATCGCCGGCGGCGGCGCCAACCCGCCGCAGCTGCCGACGAAGACCTTCCAGTACGACCGCTGGGGCAACGTCACGGTCCAGACCGAGACCGCCAACGGCGTCACCCGCACCACCACCCGCGGCTACGACGCGGCCGGGCGCGCGGTGAAGACCTCGATCAGCGGCGGCACCGGCACCGCGGTCGCCGACACGGTGTTCGGCTACGACCCCGCCAACGGCGAGCTGGCCACCACCAGCAACGGCAAGGCCACCGTCACCCAGGGCTACGACCGGCTCGGCCGCCAGGTCTCCTACGACGACGGCGCCGGCAACGTCACCACCACCGAGTACGACAAGCTCGACCGCCCGGTGAAGAAGTCCGACTCGGTGCCGTCCACCGTGACCTACGGCTACGACACCGCCAAGGACCCGCGCGGCCTGCCCACCTCCCTGACCGACTCGGTGGCCGGCACCTTCACCGCCTCCTACGACGTCGAGGGCCGGCTGGTCTCCCAGACCATGCCCGGCGGCAACACCCTGACCAGCAGCTACGACAGCCAGGGCGTCCAGACCGGCAAGACCTACACCAACCAGGCGGGCACCGTCCTGCTGGCCGACACCGCCGACTTCACCGTCCACGGACAGCAGGCCGGCCGCACCCAGAGCGACGGCAACAGCACCACCAGCGGCTACACCTACGACGCCACCGGCCGCCTCACCAAGGCCGCCGACAGCACCGGCCTGGCCTGCTCCACCCGGACCTACGCGTTCGACAGGAGCAGCAACCGGACCAACCGCACCAGCGTCACCGACGACTGCGACCCGGCCACGGCGGACACCGTCACCCAGGCCGAGACCCACGGCTACGACACCGCCGACCGCCTCACCGACGCCGACTACGTGTACGACGCCTTCGGCCGCACCACCGCCCTGCCCAAGGGCACCCAGGTCGGCTACCACACCAACGACCTGGTCCGCACCGAGACCCTCGGCGACACCCGCAAGACCTGGGACCTGGACGCCGCCGGCCGCCTGGCGCTCTCCACCACGGAGACCAAGGGCACCGACGGCACCTGGACCGTCACCGCGCAGGACACCAAGCACTTCGACGGCGGCACCGACAGCCCGACCTGGTCCAAGGACGCGGCCGCCAAGCTGACCCGCAACGTCCTGGACCTGACCGGCCGGCTCACGGCCGCCACCGGCACCGACGGCGGCGCGGTCCTGCTGCTGACCAACCTGCACGGCGACGTGTCCGTCCAGATGTCCCCCGACGGCACCGAGGACCTCGCGGTCTACCACTACGACGAGTACGGCAACGTCGTCGACGCCACCGGCTCGGCCGCGTACGGCTGGCTCGGCGGGGCGCAGCGCGAGGCCGACAGCGTCTCCGGCCTCACCCTGATGGGCGTGCGCCTGTACGACCCGACCACCGGCCGCTTCCTGCAGACCGACCCGGTCCTGGAGGGCTCGCCGAACGCCTACGGCTACCCGGTCGACCCGATCACCATGGACGACCTGACGGGCATGTCCTGGAAGAAGAAGTGGGTCGCCAACTTCAGCCGGGCCGAGGGCAACACCATCGGCGGTCTGCTGGTCGTCTCCAGCAAGATCTCCAAGGGCATCTCCGGGATCCTGAAGAAGCTCCCGCACATCGCCGCCCGGGCCGCCGGCTGGGTCCTGTGGGCGCTGTCCTACCTGATGAAGAGCATCGGCAAGAAGTTCCTCAAGGCCGCCAACAAGCGGGGCAGCCACGGGGTCCGGTTCACCTTCGGCATCTGGCACTCCAGCCACTGGTACGTGCCGGACTACCCGACCTACCGGGTGGACCCGCGCTACTGAGAGGGGGACGGCACCCGAGAGGGGGGCGGCACCACGCTGACGCTCCACTGACGCAAGGCAGGATGCACGACAGGTGAGGCCGGGCCCGGGGGTGCTCCCCCGGGCCCGGCCGCTTGCGCGCGCCGATGATCATCCCGGCGTAGGCTCTCGGCTGATCACAGGGGCACAGGAGAGGGAGACATGGGCCAGAAGATCATCCGGTTCTCGGACCTGACCGGCAAGCACGCGGAGAGCGACGCGGACCTGGTGCGGGTGGTGGTGCTCCGGCACCCCGACCTGACGGACGGTCCGGTCGAGATCGACGCGCTGGCCGGGGAGTTGGGCGGCGTGCGGGAGCTGGCGCTCGACCTGGTCACCGTCGAGCTGCACCACCCGGACCGGGCGGAGCCGCAGACGGTGGTGATGGAGGCGGCGACCTTCGACCGGCTGGCCTCGGCCGCGCCGATGGCCGAGGTGCTGCGCGGCGCCCGCCCGGCCGCCCGGACGGCCGCGCGCGAGACGGCGCCCACCCCCGTGCGCGAG
>NZ_LFVW01000593.1:0-7084 GCF_001182915.1 Kitasatospora sp. MY 5-36 | reverse complement strand
GCCGCGCCGTTCGGCCGGGATCAGCGCGGCGGTCAGCGCCCCGCCCGCGACCAGCGCGACGGCGAAGCCGAGCCCGCGCAGCAGGCAGACCGCGACCACGGCCGCCATGCCGCCGGTCCAGGCGAGCGCCAGGGTGGGCGCGCCCAGCAGCACCAGCCCGGCCGCCAGCGCCCAGCGGTGGCCGAACCTCGCGGTCAGCGACGGGGTGGCGAGCTCGCCGACCACGGTGGCGAACATCAGCGCGCCGGTGGCCAGACCCGCCGCGTGCTCGCCGCCGCCGGACTCCTGGGCGTACAACGGGACGGCGGAGAGCAGCAGGTTGAACCCGGTGGTGCAGCCGAAGAGGGAGACGAGGCGCACCAGCAGCGCCCACGTCACCAGCGGCGGCCGGGCGCGGCCGGAGCCCGCCGCGGAGGCGGTGGTGGTGGTCACCCGGCGACGCTACCGGCCCGCCCGGGCCGCCGGTAGGCCCCGCCGAAGCCGCCGGGACACCGCCGGGACGCCGTCGGAGCCCCGGTCGGACCCGCGCCGAGGCCATAGGCCAGCCCTATGACCTCATAGATCATCACCACCTACTTCCCAGGTCATCCGTAGGGTTTGCTACAAAGGTTCAGACCACGTTTGCATCGCGCCCGACCGGAGGACCACTCGTCATGCCCCGCCCGATCCGAGTCGCGATCGTCGGAGCCGGCCCCGCCGGCATCTACGCCGCGGATGCCCTGCTGAAGTCCGACGCCGCCCAGGACCCCGGTGTCTCCATCGACCTGTTCGAGCGGATGCCCGCCCCGTTCGGTCTGATCCGCTACGGGGTCGCCCCCGACCACCCGCGCATCAAGGGCATCGTCACCGCCCTGCACCAGGTGCTCGACAAGCCCCAGGTCCGGCTGTTCGGCAACGTCGACTACCCGAACGACCTCGCCCTGGACGACCTGCACCGCTTCTACGACGCCGTGGTCTTCTCCACCGGCGCGATGGCCGACCGCGCCCTGGACATACCCGGCATCCACCTCGACGGCTCCTACGGCGCGGCCGACTTCGTCTCCTGGTACGACGGCCACCCGGACGTGCCCCGGACCTGGCCGCTGGAGGCCGAGAAGGTCGCCGTGCTCGGCGTCGGCAACGTCGCCCTGGACGTCGCCCGGGTCCTCGCCAAGACCGCCGACGAGCTGCTGCCCACCGAGATCCCGCCGAACGTCTACGAGGGCCTGCGGCGCAACCGGGCCGTCGAGGTGCACGTCTTCGGCCGCCGCGGCCCCGCCCAGGCCAAGTTCAGCCCGATGGAACTGCGTGAGCTGGACCACTCCCCCACCATCGAGGTGATCGTCGCCCCCGAGGACATCGAGTACGACGACGGCTCGATCGCCGAGCGCCGCGCGGTCAAGCACGTCGACCTGGTCGCCTCGACGCTGGAGAACTGGGCGATCCGCGACGTCGGCGACCGCCCGCACCGGGTGTACCTGCACTTCTTCGAGTCCCCGGTCGAGGTGCTCGGCGAGGACGGCAAGGTGGTCGGCCTGCGCACCGAGCGCACCGAGCTGGATGGCACCGGCAACGTGCGCGGCACCGGCGCCTTCACCGACTGGGACGTCCAGTCGGTCTACCGCGCGGTCGGCTACTACTCCGACGAGCTGCCCAAGCTGCCCTTCGACCCGGCCTCGGGCACCGTCCCGCACCAGGCCGGACGGGTCCTGGACGGCGACGGCTCGCACCGCACCGCCACGTACGTCACCGGCTGGATCAAGCGCGGCCCGGTCGGCCTGATCGGCCACACCAAGGGCGACGCCAACGAGACCGTCGCCTGCCTGCTGGACGACCACGCGGCCGACCGCCTGCCCGGCGCCGTCGAGCCGGAGCCGGCGGCCGTCGAGGAGCACCTGCGCGCGCAGGGCGTCCGCTTCACCACCTGGGACGGCTGGAAGCTGCTGGACGCCCACGAGCGCGCGCTCGGCGAGGCCGAGCAGCGCGAGCGGGTCAAGGTCGTCGAGCGCGAGTCCATGCTCCGCCACAGCGGGGCCTGAGCCGCGGCGGGCCCGGGCGCCCGAGCCCGGGCCCGGCGCGGACCGCCACCGCCGTCGCCACCGCCGAATCGCACGGGAATTCCCCCCGGAACACAGGAACACACCCGTGGGATTCCGGCGGCGGCCCGCGGATTTCCCGGTGTACCCGGGAGCGCCCCCGTCAGGGGCGGACGATCGGCAGCAGCAGCTCGTCCACGATCTCCGCCGGATCGAGCTGCGTCGCCTCCCCGCCGCACATCTTGATCCGGTACAGCATCAGCGCCGGCACCAGGTCGGTGACCAGCGGGGTGACCGCCCCGGGGCGGACCTCGCCGCGCGTGGTGCCGCGGTCCAGCACCTCGGCGAGCAGCGCCGTCGTCGGCTCGACCACCCGCTCCAGCACGATCTCCACGAAGGCGTGCGCCCGCTGGTGGTCGAGCTCGCTCATGATGGCCCGCACCGCGGCGCCCAGCTCGCTGACCATCGCCGCCCGCAGCCGGGTGACCACCTCCAGCAGGTCCCCGCGCAGGCTGCCGGTGTCGGGGGCCGGACCGGAGGGCGGCAGGCTGGCCCGCAGCGCGTCCATGACCAGCTCCTCCTTGGAGGACCAGCGGCGGTAGAGCGCGGCCTTGCCGGTCTGGGCGGCGGCGGCCACCCCCTCCATGGTGAGCCGGGCGTAGCCGTCGGTGGTGAGCTGTTGGAGGACCGCCTCGTAGATGGCGCTCTCCAGCGCCTCGCCGCGCCGCCGCAGCGGGGCGCCCGTCACCGGTCCGTGTCCGGTATCCGTCTCAGCGGTCATGGTTGCGCACCTTCTTCAATCGCCTTTCCTCGATCCCCGTCGCTCCCCGCATTCGCCCGCGGATCTCCGGGAAATCCCTGGTCGGCCGCGCGCACGGTGAAGCATTTCGTATATCACGGACATCGCGGGGGGCCACTGTCGATGTTAGTGAACGAACCCGTTCCCGCCGACGCCGCATAACAGAATTTCGATCATGCGTTCGATCCGATGGAGTTCCCGCACGTCGGGACCGGGACAGGACCGTGGCCTCATGCGGCTGGGGCGGGACGGGCGGTGGCATGGGGGTGCGGGTTGAAGCGGACCGCCTGCGGAACCCCGTGGAGGACCCCATGACCGACAGAACGGCCAACACCGCGCTGATGGCCGCCGGCGTCGCCGCGGTCTTCGCCGCGGTGAGCATCGCCGCCGCCCTCCGGGCGTGCAAGTGCCCGGTCCGGGGCGGCGAGAGCGCCTCGGAGACGGGACGGAGCCACCGTCCCGGCCCCGGCAGCAGCTCATCCCCCGGCAGCCACCCCCACGGCTGCACTCCCCCCAACTGCCACTGACCCCCTCGTCCTCCCCTTCCTCGGAAGCACCGATCCCGCCCCCGGCCGTCACCCGTCGCGCCGGGGGCCTCTTCGTTGGCCCCGGGCCGGGAAGGACCAGCCCCTCAGCCGCTCGCGGGCCTGCGCGGGAGCACCGCGTGCACCCGGGTGCCGCGCCGCAGGGCGTCCACGGTGCAGCTGCCGCCGATCTCCGCGGCCCGCTCCGACATCGACTGCAGCCCCACCCCCGGGTGCACCGGGAGCCCGTGGTCCGGGCCCCGCCCGTCGTCCTCGACCTCGAGCTCCAGGTGCCCGGCGTCCACCCGCACGGACACCGTGGCGCTGCTCGCCCGGGCGTGGCGCACCACATTGTTGAGCGCCTCTGCGGTGATCCGGTAGACCGCGACCTCGACGGCGGCGGGCAGCGCCGGCAGCGGGTCGGGCTCCAGCCGGGTGGCGACGGCGAGGTCCGGGCCGCTGAACGTCTCGGCGAGCCGGCCGAGCGCAGTGGACAGGCCGTAGTCGCCCAGCGCCGTGGGCCCGAGCCGGTCGGTGATCCGCCGGACCTCCCGGACCGCCGTGGCGAGGTCGTCCGCGACCCGGTCCAGCACGCCGGAGAAGAGCGCCGGGTCGTCCACCGCGGCGGCGGCCTGGAGGCGCAGCCGCAGCCCGGCCAGCAGCGGGCCGAGGCCGTCGTGGATGTCCCGGCGCAGCTGGCGCCGCTCCTCCTCGCGGGCGGCGACGATCCGCTCGCGGCTGGCCCGCAGGTCCGCCATCAGCTGGAGCGAGGCGACGGCGGGCGCGGCCTGGTCGGCGAGCGAGCGCAGGATGTCGCGGTCGCTGTCGTCGAGCGCCCGCTGCCCCGGGCGCGGGGCGACGGCGAGCCGTCCGATCCGCTCCCCGCGGTGCACCAGCGGGAAGCCCTCGCCGCCGCCGGTGAGCTCCCCGACGGCCGCCAGCGACCGTTCGCCGCTCCGCGTGGAGACGGTCAACTCCACGCCGGGGAGCAGCAGTTCCTCACTGACGGTGCGGCACAGCACGGCCGGCACCTCCTGCGGGTCGACGGTCTGGCTGACCCTCCCGGCGAGGCTGCGCAGCACCTGGTACGGCTGGGCGCGCGAACCGTAGTACCAGCGGTCGACGACGCCGGAGGCCCAACGCACGCCCCGGGGCAGGCCGGTCGCGAGCAGGAAGACCGCGGCGACCACCACCAGCGCCCCGAGGCCGGTCCCGGGCATCAGCATGGTGGAGAGCAGGCAGGCCACCACCACGAAGGCCACGGCCAGCCCGGCGGCCACCAGCAGGCCGGTCAGCACCCGCCGGGCGGCCCGGTCGAGCCGCCAGGACCCGTCCCGGACCACCACGGCGGCCAGGGTGAGCGTCCACAGCGCCGAGGTGACCGCGAACGCGGTGTACGCGGCCGTGCCCTGGTCGAAGTAGTAGCCGAGTTCGGCCCCGCCCCACAGCAGGTACACCCCGAGGCCGATCAGGACGTTCTGCCGGCGCCGCCGGGACGCCCCGCGGATCCGCGCGAGCGGGACGAGCACCACCAGGACGGTCAGCGCGACGTACACGACGAGCTGGGTGTCGAGCATCCGGTCGTTGAAGCCCTGCAGCAGGTGCGCGAGGCCGCTGCCCGCGAACGGGTTGGGCCGGCCGAACACGGTCGGCTCGGAGACGTAGTAGCTCGCCGGGGGCAGCCGCCACAGGGCCACGGCGCCGATCGCGAACCACCACCGCCTGCTCGGCAGCGTCCCGAACGGCAGCCACAGCGGCAGCGCGTGCCACAGGGCGCCGCTGACGGTGTCGCACAGTGACGACAGCACCACCACCGCCCCGACCATGCGCGGGTCGCCCCCCTCGACCCAGATCGGGGCCTCGGCCGCGACCGGGAGGATCGTCGCCGCCCCGTACACGAGCAGCACCCAGCCGAGCTGGTTCCCCGGCCGGTGGGCGTGCAGCAGTACTCCACCGGCGACGGCGGCGAGGCCGTACCCGAGCACCGCCAGGTCGTGGGTGGGCACCGAGACCCCGGGCGCGCCGAGGTGGCTCAGCACGTACCCGACCCACAGCCCGCCGGCCACCACGCAGACGAGCGCGCACAGCCCGGCCGCGGCCAGTTGTCGCTCCGCAGGACCGGACCGAGGCCGCCACCAGGCTCTTCGCACGCTCTCCGCGGCCATGGGTCGCCCCTTCGTCGTCGGGCTCCTGCATATCCCTGAAGTCTGCTCCACCCGTTGTCCCGGGCGCATGAGGCAACGGCCCCCCGCCGGCCCCCGTGACAGCCGGAGGGCCTCGGCGGCGTCCGCCTGACGGACCGTGCGCGGGCCCGGCGGTCCTGCCGACCAGCGCCGCCACCGCCCGGCGGTCCTCGCCGTGCGTCACCACCGGCACCGCCGCGGCTCGGCCCCGGGAGGCGGCGGGCGCGGCGTCCGCCGATACTGGGGCCGCGACCTCCCAGGCCACCCGACACCCCCGGAGGAACCATGGACTACGGTCTCGGCGTACGGCTCGACCGGCCGTTCGCGCAGGCGGTGGAGGCGGTCACCGCCGCGCTCAAGGAGCAGGGCTTCGGCGTCCTGACCACCATCGACGTCCGGGCGACGCTGCGCGAGAAGATCGGCGCGGAGGTCGAGGACTACCTGATCCTCGGCGCCTGCAACCCCGCCCTCGCCCACCGCGCGCTCCAGGCCGACCGCCGGATCGGGCTGCTGCTGCCCTGCAACGTGGTGGTCCGGACGGACGGCGACGCCACGGTGGTGGAGGCCGTCGACCCGCAGACGATGGTCGCCCTGGCCGGGTCCGGGGGCGGGCTGGGCGAGGTCGCGGACGAGGCGGCGCGGCGGCTGAACGCCGCCCTGGACACGCTGCGCGGATGAGGAGCAGACCATGACCGCACCCGTCGTCGCCGGATTCGACGGCTCGCCCGAGAGCCTCGCCGCCACCGAGTGGGCCGCCCGGGAGGCGCGGCGCCGCGGCTGCCCGCTGGACCTCCTGGAGGCCTGGCCCTGGCCGCACCGGGACGTGGTCGGCAGCGAGGAGACGTACCGCGACGCCCTGGACCGGCTGGAGCTGCGGGCGCGGGAGCTGCGCCCGCTGGCCGGCGACGGGCCGGTCACCTCGGCGATCGTCCCGACCGACCCGGCCGAGGCGCTGGAGGCCGTCGGCAAGTCGGCCGCCCTGCTCGTCCTGGGCTCGCGCGGGCTGGGCGCGGTGCGCGGCTTCCTGGTCGGCTCGGTGAGCCAGGAGGTGCTGCGCCGGGCGGGCTGCCCGGTGGTGCTGGTCCGGGCCGAGGCGGAGGAGTCGGAGGGCCCGGTGCTGGCGGGCCTGGACCTCGCCCATCCGATGGACGACGTGCTGGCCTTCGCCTTCGACGCGGCCGCCCGGCGCCGGGCGCCGCTGCGGGTGGTGCACGTCTGGTCGCCGCCGGTCTCCAGCCAGTACACGGCACTCGAGGCCGTCGGCGGGCTGGGCGAACTCGCCTCCGTCGACCGGGCCCGGTTCGCCGAGCAGGTGACCTCCTGGCGGGAGCGCCATCCCGAGGTGTCGGTGACCGCCGACCTGATCCAGGGCAGCGCCTCCGTCGCCCTGGTGGACGCGGCGGCCGGGGCCCGGCTGCTCGTCGTCGGCCGCCGCGTCCGCCGCACCCTCCTCGGCGCCCACCTCGGCCCGGTCGCCCACGCCGCGATCCACCACGTCCGGTGCCCGGTCGCCCTCGTCCCGCACGGCTGACCGGGGCGGTGCCCGCCTGCGGCGGGGCCGGG
>NZ_LFVW01000005.1:0-15630 GCF_001182915.1 Kitasatospora sp. MY 5-36 | reverse complement strand
CGACGCACCGTCCTGGTTCACCGCCGAACCCCGCACCACCCCCAACACCCGACGCCCAGCCCGCCGCGCGTCCGACAACCGCTCCAACACCAGCACGCCGCAACCCTCGCCGAACCCCGTGCCGTCGGCCTCCTCGCCGAAGGCCCGGCACCGGCCGTCCGGGGACAGGCCCCGGTGCCGGGCGAACTCGATGAGGGTGGCCGGGGCCGCCATGACGGTGACACCGCCGGCCAGCGCCATCGCGCACTCGCCCCGCCGCAGCGACTGCACCGCCAGGTGCAGCGCCACCAGTGACGACGAGCACGCCGTGTCCACCGACAGGGCCGGGCCCTCCAGTCCCAGCACGTAGGACACCCGGCCGGACGCGACACTGCTCTCGTTGCCGGTCAGCACGTGCCCTTCGAACTCCACCGGGACCCGGGCGGGGGCGGGCCGGTAGCCGCTGGTCATCACTCCGGTGAAGACGCCGGTCGCGCTGCCCTTCAGGGTGTCGGGACGGATCCCCGCCCGCTCCAGCGCCTCCCACGACACCTCCAGCAGCAGCCGCTGCTGCGGGTCCATCGCCTCCGCCTCGCGCGGCGGAACGCCGAAGAACCCCGCGTCGAACAGGTCCGCGTCGTGCAGGAAACCCCCGCCGCGCGTGTACGTCCGCCCGCCTTCCCCCGCGTCGGGATCGGGGTCGTAGAGGTGCTCCAGGTCCCACCCCCGCCCCTCCGGGAGGCCGGAGATCGCGTCGCGCCCCTCCGACACCAGCCGCCACAGGTCCTCCGGCGACCGCACCCCGCCCGGGTACCGGCACCCCATCCCCACGATCGCGATCGGCTCGTCGTCGTGGGGGGTGCGGAGGGGTGCGGTGCCGGTGTCGGTGCGTTCGCCCGCGAGTTCCGTGCGCAGCCACTCCGCCAGGAGGGCGGGCGTGGGGTGGTCGAAGATCAGGGTGGGCGGGAGGGGGACGCCGGTGGCGGCGGTCAGCCGTTCCAGGAGGTTGACGGCGTCCAGCGAGTTGAAGCCGAGGTCCTTGAAGCGGCGGGAGGTGTCGACCAGCCCGGGCTCCGGGTGGCCGAGCACGGCCGCGGCGTGTTCCCGTACGAGGCCCGTCAGTTCGCCGTGGCCGGGCCGCGACGGCCCGGGTGCGGAAGCCCCGGTCTCCGCGCCGAACGGCACACGCCGGTCCACCACCGCGGGCCCACGCCGGTCCGCCACCACGGTCTCGCGCCGGTCCTCGCCGTCGAGCCAGTACGACTGCCGCTGGAACGGGTAGGTGGGCAGCCGGAGCCGGCGCCCACTGCCCGTCCGGAGCGCGGGCCGCCAGTCGACCCGCGCACCGCGCACGTGGAGCCGGGCGACGGAGTCCAGCAGACGGCGCGGACCGCCCTCGCCCCGCCGGAGCGTCCCGGTGACCGCCGCCGCGGCACCGACGGTCTGCTGGAGCGCGACCGTGAGCACCGGGTGCGGGCTGACCTCGACGAACGTCCGGTGCCCGGCCTCCAGCAGGTGCCGGGTGGCGGTCTCCATCCGGACCGGCCGGCGCAGGTTGCGGTACCAGTAGCCGGCGTCCAGCTCCGTGGTGTCGGTGATCTCACCGGTGACGGTGGAGCAGAACGGGATCCGCGACCGGCGCGGGGTGATCCCGGCGAGTTCCGTCAGCAGCGCGTCCCGCAGGACCTCCACGTCGCCGGAGTGCGAGGCGTAGTCGACCGGGATCGCGCGCACCCAGACGCCCTCGGCCTCGTACTCCGCCAGCAGCCGGTCGACGCTCCCGGGCGGGCCGGAGACCACCGTGGACACCGGCCCGTTGACCGCGGCGATCTCCACCCCGTCCCAGCCCCGTTCGAGCCGGTCGCGGACCTGTGCCACGGGCAGGGAGACGGTGGCCATGGCGCCGGTGCCCGCCAGCCGGCCGAGCGCGCGGCTGCGCAGCGCCACGATCTTCGCGCCGTCCTCGACGCTGAGGGCGCCCGCGACGCACGCGGCGGCGATCTCGCCCTGCGAGTGCCCCACCACGGCGTCGGGACGCACCCCGAAGGAGCCCCACACCTCGGTCAGGGCGAGCATCATGGCCCACAGCACGGGCTGGACGACGTCGACCCGTTCCAGGGGCGGGGCGTCGGGCGTCCCGCGCAGGACGTCGAGCAGCGACCAGTCGACGTGCGGCCGCAGCGCCGCGTCGCACTGCTCCATCCGCTCCCGGAAGACGGCCGAGATGTCGAGCAACTCCCGCGCCATGCCGTCCCATTGGGAGCCCTGGCCCGGGTAGACGAAGGTCACCTCGCCGTCCTCGGCGACGCTGCCCCGGACCAGTGCCGGGTCGACTCCGCCGGGTTCGGCGGCGGCGGTCAGGGCCCGGAGGAACTCCTCGCGGTCGGCCGCGACGACGACCGCGCGGTGCTCCCGGGTCGCGCGCGTGGTGGCCAACGAGAGGGCCACGTCGGCGGGTTCGGCGTCGGGCTCCTCGGCCACGTACGACCGGAGACGGTCGGCCTGGGCCCGCAGCGCCTCCGCTGTGGCACCGGACAGGACCCACGGCACCACGCCGGAACCGCCGTCCGCCTGCGCCCGGTTGCCCGCGGCGGGGGCGGGCGGCTGGGACAGCACGACATGGCAGTTGGTCCCACCGAGACCGAAGGAGCTGACGCCCGCGAGGCGGGTGCCGTCCGCCCCGGTCCACGGCAGGCGGTCCGTCACCATGCGCAGCCGCAGGGCGTCCATGTCGATCAGCGGGTTGGGGGTACGGAAGTCGAGGCTCGGCGGCAGCGTCGCGTACTGGAGCGACAGGGCCACCTTGACCAGGCCGACCACGCCCGCCGCGGCCTCCAGGTGGCCGACGTTCGTCTTCACCGAGCCGACGTACAGGGGGCTTTGGCCGGCCGTCCGGGCCGCGCCGAACACGGCGCCCAGCGCGGCGGCCTCGACCGGGTCGCCGACCCTGGTGCCCGTCCCGTGCAGTTCGACGTACTGGACGTGCGCGGGGTCGACACCCGCCCTCGCGCAGGCCCGCCGCAGCACCTCCTCCTGCCCGGCCCGGGCCGGCACCGTCAGTCCCTCTCCGCCGCCGTCGTTGTTCAGGGCGCTGCCGAGTAGGACGCCGTACACCGGGTCCCCGTCCGCGAGGGCCCGGCCCAGGGGCTTGAGCACCACCATCGCCCCGCCCTCGCCGCGGACGTAGCCGTTCGCCCGCTCGTCGAAGGTGAAGCAGCGGCCGTCGGGCGAGAGCGCGCCGAGCCCGGCCATCGCGTGCGCCGTGTCGGGCAGCAGGTTGAGGTGCACCCCGCCCGCCACGGCGAGCGCAGAGTCGCCGCGCCGCAGGCTCTCGCAGGCCAGGTGGACGGCGGCCAGCGACGACGCCTGGCCGGCGTCGACGGTGAGGCTGGGGCCGTGCAGGCCGAGGGCGTACGAGACGCGGTTGGCCGTCATGCCGCGCTGGGTGCCGGCGACGGTGTGCGGGGTCCGGGCGGCCGGCCCTCGCCGGTCGAGCAGGAGGCCGTAGTCGCCGGACGCCACACCGAGGAAGACGGCGGTGTCCTGGGAGCGCCAGGTCTCCGGGCGGATTCCCGCGTCCTCGAAGGCCTCCCAGCTCAGTTCCAGGGCCAGGCGCTGCTGCGGATCCATCGCGGCGGCCTCGCGCGGGCCGATCCCGAAGAATCCCGCGTCGAACCGGTCCACGTCCTCCAGGAACGCCCCCCACCGCAGGGCGGACGGCTCGTCGTCCCCGGTTCCCCCGGGACCGCCCCGGCGGTCGTCGGGAGTTTCGGTGACGGCGCTGCGGCCGTCCCGCAGGAGGTCCCACAACTGCCGGGGTCCGGCAGCCCCCGGAAGGCGGCAGGAGATTCCGACCAACGCGATGGGTTCCTCCGGCACCGACCGATTTCCCGCGGAATTCACGGAGGCCTCGGAATGCCCATGGCGGAGATCAGACATGACGCCCCCTGTTATCACTTCGAACCGACCGACGGCATGACGGAACGCATCCCGGAGAACCAGGGAAAGGAAAGAGAGATTCGGAATTCCCCGTCAGAACACTGTGGAACACGGCACACGGCCCCCAGAGACTGACATACGCACCGCACGGCCCGACAAGCCCGTTCGACGGCCGACCACGCGTTTTCGGCCCATCTGGCGGAAGACCGCAGGTCAACGTCCGCCCCGGTCCCACCTGGTGGTTTCCGGAAGATCACGGTCCGGCACGGCCGGTCGCGGAACCCGCCGTCACCACGGACGTCTGAGCGATCTCGGCAAGAAATCGACGGGACATGTTTGGGCACCCGTGGGACTCCCGCACCCGGGACACCGCCCCGATCGTCCGTATCCTGCGGGCATGACGAGCCCAGCCGCCGCCCCCGTTCCCGTCGCCCGCCACGCCGCCGCCCACGCCTCGTCCGTGCGGGAGATCCTCGAACTCACGGCACGGCCGGAGGTGATCTCCTTCGCCGGCGGCCTGCCCGCCCCGGAGCTCTTCGACGTCGACGGCCTGCGGGCCGCGTACGACCACGTGCTGGCCACGGCCCCGCACCGCGTCCTCCAGTACTCGACCACCGAGGGCGACCCGGCGCTGCGGGCGGCCGTCGCGGAGCGGCTGGGCTCCCGAGGCCTGCCCACCCCGGCGGACGACCTGCTGGTCACCTCGGGATCCCAGCAGGCACTGACGCTGGTCTCGACGGCGCTGCTGGCCCCCGGCGACACCGTCCTCGTGGAGAACCCCACCTATCTGGCGGCCCTGCAGTGCTTCGCCTTCGCGGGAGCCCGCGTCGTCCCGGTCCCGTCCGACGAGGACGGCGTCGACCCGGTGGCACTGGCCCGCCTCGTCGCCTCGGAGCGGCCCAGACTCCTCTACCTCGTCCCCAACTTCCAGAACCCGACCGGCCGTACGCTCCCCGTCGAGCGCCGCCGGGCCGTCGCGGAGGTCGCGGCCCAGCACGGCCTGTGGATCGTCGAGGACGACCCCTACGGCGAGTTGCGCTTCGACGGCGCTCCGCTGCCGTGGATCGCCTCGCTCGACGCCGCGGCCGACCGCACGGTGCTGCTCGGCAGCCTCTCCAAGACCATGTCCCCGGGCATGCGCCTCGGCTGGCTGCGCGCTCCGGCCGAACTGCGCCGCGCCTGTACGACGGTGAAGCAGACCACCGACCTGCACTCCTCCACCGTCGACCAGGCCGCCGCCGCCCGGTACCTCACCCATGCCGACCTCGACGCGCACCTGACGCGGGTCCGCGCCGCCTACCGGGAACGCCGCGACGCGCTGCTCGACGGCCTGCCCCACGCGCTCCCCCACGGAAGCACCTGGAACCGGCCGGACGGCGGGATGTTCGTGTGGGTGCGCCTGCCGGACGGGCACGACGCCACCGCCCTGCTGCCCCGGGCCGCGGCCCACGACGTCGCCTACGTACCCGGCGCGCCGTTCTTCGCGGACCGGCCCGACCCGGCGACCCTGCGGCTGTCGTTCACCGGACACCCCGCCGAGGCGATCAGGGAAGGGCTGACCCGCCTCGCCGGAGTCTTCGGGTGACCATCGGGGCCCGCCGACACCCGGCGACGGCGGGGCCGGCGCCCGGCAACGGCGCGGGTATGCTCCCGTTCTGACGGTGCGCTCCCGTACTTGTGAACACTCGTGCGCAAGCCGCCGTCACCTACAATGCGGCCATGACTGGCTTACTACGCCTACGGGTTGCGCGAGGAGCTTCCTTGTCCGGTGACACGCCTCGACGACTGGGCACCATGACAGCCGTGGCAATCGCACTGCTGGCGTCGGATTTCATCACCAAACAGATAGCGCTGACACATTTCTCGGGGACCGATCCGACATCGACCCTCGGCGGGCTTCTGAAATTCACGCTGGTCTTCAATTCGGGCGGGGCGTTCTCCATCGGCGCGGGGGAGACCTGGTTTTTCACCACGGTGAAGATGCTGGTCATCGTCCTCATGCTGGTGGTGTCGCCCCGGATCCGCACCCCCCTCTGGGCGGTCTCCTTCGGGCTGGTCATCGCCGGTGCGGCCGGAAACCTCATCGACCGGCTGTTCCGGGACCCGTCCCCGTGGGAGGGACGCGTCGTGGACTGGATCCAACTGCCGCACTGGCCGGTCTTCAACCTCGCCGACTGCGGCGTGGTCTGCGGCAGCGCCCTGGTGATGTGGGCCTCGATGCGCGGCATCCGCCTGGACGGCACGCGCGCCACCGAGGAGCCGGCCGAGCCGGACGCGACGGAACGGACCGCCGAGGTGAAGAACCCGTAGGGCAGCCGGCCGTCCGGCCCGGGGAGAACCGCCCGGCCGGCCCCGAACCCGCCTGCGGGGCCCCCGAGTCGTGCGCCGGGCCCCGCACGGGGCCCCTTCCTCACGCCGCGGCGTGGGCCCTGAGCAGTCCGTGCCGCTCGGCCAGGACGGCGGCCTGGGTCCGGTTGCGGACGCCCATTTTGGCGAGCAGCTCGCTGACGTAGTCCTTGACGGTCGCCGGGCGGAGGTACAGCCGCTCGGCGATGTCCGCGTTGGACAGACCCTCGCCCAGGCAGACCAGGAGCTCCCGCTCACGGGCGTTGAGCCGGGCCGGGACCTGCCGGTCGGGCGGCTCGGGAGCCACCGCCGGTGCGGCCGACCGGAGTTGCGGGAAGACCACGGTGCCGCCCGAGGTGAGCACCCGGACGGCGTCCAACAACAGGCCACTCGGGGCGTTCCGCCGGAGGTAGCCGACCGCGCCGTGCCGCAGCGCCCGGTTCAGCAGGTCGCCGTCCTCCTCCGTGGCCAGCATGGCAACCCGGGGCGCCCGGGGCAGGTAGATCAGCGAGAGCAGGGTGTCGAGGGCCGCGTCGGCCTGGCGGCCGAGGTCGAGCAGGACCAGGTCGGGCTGGAGCGCGCGGGCCTTCTCGACCGCCTGGTCCACCGGACAGTCCGCCACCACCGTCAGCACGGGGTCGGATTCGATGATCAGGCGCAGTCCCGAAGCGACCGGTGGCTGCCGGATATTCCCAACCACTCCCTAAAAGTGGCGAACTGGAGATTAACATGTCCGTTTTCTCGACCCCGAAGAAGCGCATCGCCGCCGCCGGCGCGGCCGTTGCCGGTCTGAGCGCCCCGCTCCTGCTGGCCGCCACCACCCCTGACGTGCTGACCGGCTACTTCGGTCTGGAGTACAAGAGCGCCGACCGCGTGCTGACCGCCATCGAGGCCGGCACCGACGTCGCCGCCGCCCTCTCGCTGTTCGGTGGCGTCACCGCCGCCGGCGGCGTGGCCATGTGGATGCTCAAGAAGGCGATCACCGCCGGCGGCCGCCGCGCCATCATCGCCTGACCCGAGCGCCGGCCGGACCCCGCCGCACCGGCTGATTCCGGCCCACCGGCCTTGTGCAGCAGACGTCTTGGGGAGGGACGACGTGATCGCGGGAGTCCGCGGAGGGCTCGCAGCCGCCTGGGTCCGGCAGCGCTGGGCCGTGGCCGCGGGGCAGTTGCTCTGGTTCGCCTGCATGGCGATCGGGATCGCCTGCTCGGGCGGCATCGAGTCCGCCGTCCGCGTGGAACCCAAGCCCGCCGGTCCGGACCTGTGGCTCGAGGTCTTCCTCAACAACTCCAAGGTGGCCGCGCTGGCCTTCAGCGGAGTCGCCACCCTCGGCCTGACCACGGTCGCCTTCTCGCTGCTCTCCGGCCTCGGTGTCGGCGTGCTGATCGGGCACGCGTACGCGCTGGGCGGGAGCCAACTGCTGCGGGCCGTCGGACCGCACGCGGTGCTCGAACTGCCGGCCCTCGGCCTCGCCGTCGCGGCCGGCCTGGCCCCGGTGCTCGGGCTGTCCCGCCGCCTGGTGTCCGGACGGGGCGCCCCGTTCAGCCAGCACGTGGTCGACGCCGCTGTCCTCTTCGGAACCTCGCTGGCCGCGCTCGCCGTGGCCGCGGGCGTGGAAACGTGGGTGAGCCCCCGATGACCTTGACCACCACGACGGACCACCGTCCCCTGCTCGATCCGGAGGCCGCGCCCGAAGGCCGGGACGACGGCCGGGCCGGGCGCCTGCGCCACCGCGCCGCCCTGGCGCTCGCCGTCCTCGTCCAACCCCTGGCCGGTCTCGGCCTCCTGGACCGCTACCGCGCGGCCGTCCTGGAGAAGATCCCCGACGCGGCACCGGGCGCGGTGAAGGCCGGCGTCTGGGCGGGCTGGCTGTTCGGATCGGTGCTCGGCGCGATCGGCGTGCTGCTGGCCGTCCTGCTCGCCGGCGCCGCCGGTGCCGCCGCCTGCCGACTGGCCGGCGCCCGCTGGGAGGCGCCAGACCGCATCCGCCAACGTCTGGCTGCCCTGTCACCACCCAACTGCGCCAGGGCCGCGCCAAGGTCGCCGCCTACCGGATCACGACCACCCCGGCATCCCCCATCGCCCTGCGCCACCACCCTGTCGACGACGGCGAACATCCACGCCGACCTCACGAAACCCGCCGCGCGCGCAGCCTTCGACGCCATCGTCTGGATCCTCGACAGCACCGACCACACCGTCCTCGGCCACCCCGTCTGCCGTACCCAGCGCCCCTGGCGCCAGCGCCGGCAACTGCCCGCATACCAGCTGCCCCGACCAGAAGAACCAACCGCCCCTGGCCGATGTGGCCCGGTGACCACCATGCGACCACCAGCCGACACCACAACAGAAAGAGCCGACACTCGGTTTCCCAAGTGCCCTCTCTCACAACCGACTTCACAGTCGGGACGACAGAATTTGAACCCGCGCCCCATTGACCCCCAGCCGGTGATAGCCATCGCTGCACGTCAGACGGTAGACAGCCCGCGCTGTTCGTTCACCGAGAGACACCTCAGGGACGGCGGCGATGGCGGCCAGAAACGTGTGAGCGAGCAGGGCAAGGGTGATATGCCGGTACCAGCCCACGTAGCGGCGCACTTCGTACTGGTCCAGGCCGCATTCGTTCCTGGCGCTCTGGAAGACCTCCTCGATCTTCCAGCGGCAGCCCGCGACGCGGACCAGGTCCGTGACGGTGGCCTCCAGCGGCGGGCAGGCGGGCGGCGGCCCAGTCGTAGAGGCACTCGCCCTTGGGCAGCCCCGGCGGACAGGCGCTGCCAGGCCTCGGGCGGGGCCTGTCCGATGAGGTGGTCGATGCGCGGGCCATGGACCTGCTGGGACCTGGGAACCGCTACCACGCAGGAGAGCTGGGCGTCTTCGAGGAAGCGGCGAAAGTGGGAGTTCTGATTGCAGGCGGAGTCGGCTGTGGCCCAGACGATGGGCAGGGCGAGGCCAGCGCGCGTGATCATGGTGCGGGCCAGCTCGCTCTTCGTCGCGAAGGCACGTTCGTCGGGGATGCGTGCGGCCCGGCAGCGTTCACGGTCATCGGTCCAGGACTTGGCCAGGTAGAGCTCCCGGTTGACCAGGGCGTGGCCGCGGCTGGTGGCGTAGGCGGCGAAGACACCAATCTGGCAATTCTCGGTGCGGCCGGCGATTGCGCTGAACTCCGGCGGAGACGGTGCCCTTCTTCACAAGGCCAGTGTCATCGATGATGAACACGCCCTCAGGGGAACCGAGTTGATCAGCGGCGTAGGCTGAGCCCTTGGCATTGGGGCAGGCGGAACACGCTCCGGCAGGCTGTCGGCACGATTCGCTAACCTGCGAGCATGCCCCTGAGTTCGTATAACTACCGCCTAGACCTTGGCAGAGTCCTCGATACCGAGGTGCCTCTCGGCCCCTTGGAAAGCGTCCCGCTGGTCTGCTTCACGACCCCCTCCAAAAACGGGTAGCTCCACGGGGAGGAGAACTGCGGCTCGCTCCGTTCCTCCCGTTCCGTCGAAGCGGTGACGTTGGGGCTGGGTGAGGCGGTGGAGCGGCTGTGCGGCACTTGCTCGTGGCAGATGCCATCCGATGCACCGCTCGTGGTGTTCACCAGATCGGTTCGGAACGTGCTGTGGGCAGCCTCCTACACCGGCGCGGCCCCTTCACCTGACGTGGACTTCACCCCCTCCGACGAAGCTGACGCCGTTGCCGCACTTGCTCAGGGCGACTACCCCCCGGAGAACGAGCATGACCAGGCGGAGTCGGACCGGTACGAGCACTCTCGTTTCATCCGTGAACGCCACTACGGGCATTGGCGCCACCTCCACAGTTCCATGCTGGAGACCAACTCCGCCGTGGCAGCCCATCCATGGCTCGCAACATGGGCAAAGCCGATCCAGAACGCACTCACCACCGCGATCGAGTCCGAGCGGCGCGCCTTCGCGGCGCTCGTGCGCCCCGACGCCTTGCTCGACTCCGCAGCCATTCACCAACTTGAGGCACCATCCGGTCTCGCTTCGGGAGAAGGCTTCGCAGCTCTGGGAGCCCAGGCCGCGCTGACACTACGCAGGGCCTGGTCTGACTGGGCCGACGCCGCCGCCCGCTCATGGCTGGCGCTCGAGGGCGACCGCTCCTCCGCGTCCCTGGTCCTGTACAACGCCTTCGGTCGGCGCCGCAAGGGCCGCGACGAGGCATACGCGGCGCTCAACGAACTGATCGAGTCCTGGTATACGGAGGCCCGCTCCGTGGTCGCCACGTACCAGAAGGCGCCCCGACGGCTGATCGCGGTCTCGGTTCCGCCCACCTCGTTCGACAGCTACCACGGCCGCATCCGGGATCCGCTAAACCAATGGGAAGCGGGGGTCCTCGCCACCTACCAGGTGGACGCGAACTGGCCGGCGGGGACGGTGGCTCTGCTCGTCCCTCAGCTGATCGCGGAGCGGCTCGCCTCCGACACCGATCTCGCCGTGTCCGTCACGCCACTCGACACCGAGGAGACGGGGCTGCCGCTCGACGCACTGCTCGTGCAACTGAGCCGTCCGGCAGATCGTCAGCAGCAGCGGACGCCCGGCTGAGATCAGCGCACAGGCGGCGAAAGCGGCCCTGGCCGTCGACCGGCAGGGGCGGCGAGATGCCGACCGTGAACTCCACAGATACCCAAGGGTCCGATGACCAGCTTTCACGCTGCCGATACCCGTCCCATTTCGCTAACTCGACATCTTGGGCGACCGCCGCCAACTGCCACCGGGGCTGGTGGATGATAGTGCAACTTCGTTCTGGCTAAGAGGTTTTGACGGTTTGCCACTCCAAAGAGTGAGGACTGTCGGTGGTGGCTGCTTCGATGCGAACTGTCCGAGAGATTCCTGCCCAAGGAGGGTTTTCATGGAAGCGTTGTACGAGCGGCTGGCCGGGGCGGCGAGCGGGCTGTCGGCGGACGGTGCGATCCGGATCGCGGCCCAGTACGAGCCGGTGGCCGGCGTGGGGGCGCCGGTGGCGCCGCCGACTGTGAAGGTCAAGCAGATGATCAAGGATCCGGCGACGGGTAAGGAGAAGGAGGGCGACGGGCCGGGGCAGTTGTTCGAGGACCGGTGGGTCGGTGGGAAGGAAGTCCAGGTGGTGCTGCTGGATCAGCGGCAGTCGCAGGCGAACCGCTGTGAGACCGCGCTGCTGGAGGCCGTCGACCTGGGGGATGCGGTGGTGCCGCATCTGGCGCTGCATGTGACCGCGGAAGGCCGTGCGCTTCGGATGACGAACCTGGACGCGCCGCACCGTTCCCGCGATGCCTACTTCCGGGACGCGCTGGACGAGTCCGGTGTGAAGTTCGACGAGACGGACACGGGCCGGGCGCTGCGTGACACGGGGACGGGGGACGTACGGGCCTTCCTGGAGTCGGCGCCGTCGGACCTGGTGTTCGGCCTGTGGGATTCGCACCGCAAGCGGCGGGTGCAGTTGAAGGTGCCGCGCACCTACACCTCGGAGATGGTGGGTCTGGATCCGCTGCGTGGGGTGCGGGCGGCGGGGCGTTTCGACAAGTGGAACTTCCCCGGCGACCAGGTGGAGCTGACCGCCGACGGCTGGAGGGCAGTCGAGGGCACGGGGAAGAAGGGCAAGGGGAAGGCGCTCAAGGCGTCGGCGGTCGGGCACGGCATGATCCCGCCGGTTTCCGGGATGGGCGGGGTGACGGTCCGGGCGATCGAGCGGAACGCGACGCTGGCCATGGCGGGCCTGAGGGCGCTGCGCTTCGGTGACGCGCCGAAGGAGTACGTGCGCGCGGCGAGGGCCCTGCTGGCGGCGCTGGCGCTGCTGGGGGACCGGCTGGCGTTCGCGGCGCCAGCGGTGCGGCTGCGGTCGGGCTGCGACCTGCTGCTGGTGTCGGAGCGGATCGAGTGGGTCGGCCGCGGGCGCGAGGGCGTGGCGGTGACGGAGCCGCTGGAGCTGGACACCGCGGGGCAGGCGCTGGAGCTGTTCGAGTTCGCGCGCTCGCGGGCCGAGGAGGCGGGCCTGGTGTGGTCGAAGGAGCCCGTGCGGCTGCGGCCGAACGCTCAGGTCCAGCAGGCGATCGAGCGCTCCTTCCGCCTGGAGGGCATCGGCGAGGCGGAAGGCGAGTAGAGCGTCATGCCCTTCCACATCTCGGTGGAGCTGCTGGAGCCGCTCTACCAGGCGACCGCGATGGACGGCGAGCGCGCGGAGTGGCCGCCCCATCCGGCCCGCCTGTTCTGCGCGCTGGTCGCGCACGCCGACCTCGACGACGCCGCGCACCGGATGGCACTGGCCTGGCTGGAGGCCCAAGAGCCGCCGGTGGTCACGGTGCCGGCCAGGCCGCTGGAGGCGGACCACCCGCGCACGGCGTGGGTGGTGACCAACATCGTGGACACGAAGAAGGTGACCCACGGCCTGCTGCCGGGACGCACCGCCGGCGGCGTTCCCCGGGCGTGGGCGCAGAAGACCTTGTCCGGTACGCGGATGGTGTTCAGCTGGGCCGCGGAGCCGGGGGAGGAGCTCGCCCCGGTGCTGCAGGAACTGGCCCGCCGGGTGCCGTACTTCGGGCGATCGACGGGGGCCGGGCTGCTGGACGCCTGGTGCGGCCCCGACGAAGCCGACGACGAGTGGCGGCGGCGTTGGAGGCCTGCCGCCCACGGGGAGTACCCGAAGGGATCGCGGCCGATTCGGATCCCCTACTGCGGCTATCTGGCGTGGCTGGAGGAGGCGTTCGAGGAGCAGCGGCCGTCGTGGAGCCAGGCGGTCACCCACCACTACCTCGACCCCGACCACACCGACCGGGACGAGGCTGCGGTGGCGGAGGGGCCGTTCGGTGACCTGCTGACGTTCTCGTTCGCCCCGGGCGTGGCGCTGGACCCGCGGTGGACGCTGGAGCTGACCGGCCGGCTGCGGGGGGCGGTGATGAGCACCCTGGAGGCGATGGGCCACGACGTCCCGGCGATGACCACGGTCCACGGCCACAAAAACAGCCCCGATGACCCGCGGCCGGCGGCCTACTTCGCGCTTCCGTTCGCCGGCCACCGCCACGCCGACGGTCGGCTGCTCGGCCTGGGCATCGCCCTGCCCCGCGAGATGCCGAAACACGACCGCAAGGCTCTGCTCGACGCGCTGCTCCACCACGACGGAGGGCTGTGCCAAATCCGGTTGGCGGACGGGGAACCGCTGGATCTGGAGCGGGTCAGTCCCGCCGACCAGGACTCGTGGCCGCTGACCGTCCAGCCATGGGCCTGGCAGGGGCCGTCGGCGGTGTGGACCACGGTGCTGCCGATGGTCCTCGACCGCTTCCCCAAGAAGAACGAGGAAGCCGCATGGGCGGACTCGATCGCGGCCAGCTGCATCGCGGCCGGGCTTCCCAAACCCGCGCGGATGCGGGTGAGCCCGCGCGCTGGCCTCGCCCCCGGAGTGCGAAACACGGACGGGTTCCAGCTCCGTCGAAAGGACAGGGAGCGGCCGCTGCCGAGCTGCCACGTGCGCCTGACCTTCCCAGTGCCGGTGTCGGGGCCGGTGGTGCTGGGCAGCAAGAAGAACTTCGGCCTGGGCCTGTGCCGCCCGGAGCCCGACTTCCAGGAGGACGACCAGTGACGGGCACCGAGTGGCTGCCGGTGATCGATGCGGGCGAGTTCCCCGCTTTCTTCCGCGAGGTCCACCACCACACCCACTGCCCCGACGGCGCCACGACCGCGACCTGCGACGGCTGCGAGGGCTGGGAGCCGTTCCCGTGGCAGAACGCCTACCTGGCCGCTGTGGCGGCCGGCGCGGACTGGCCTGACCTCGACGTCCCCACCGCGCTGGGCAAGACGACGTTCATCGATATCTGGCTCTTCCTCCTCGCCCGGCAGCACAGCTCCCACCAGCGCCAGGAACTGGGCCGCGGGCAGCGGACGGTGCCGCTGCGGCTGTTCTTCTGCGTCGACCGGCGCTTGGTGGTCGACCAGGCCCACCAGCACTCCGTCGAGCTGGCCGAGGCGCTCGCCGGGGCGCCGGCCGGTTCGGTGCGGGCGAAGGTCGCCGCCGCGCTGCGCGATCTCGGCGGCGGGGAGTTGCCGCTGGAGGTGGTGCGGATGCGCGGCGGCACCCGGTGGGAGTCGAACTGGGTGCGTAGCCCGGCGCAGCCGTTGGTGGTGACGGCGACGGTGGATCAGTACGGCAGCCGTCTGCTGTTCCGTGGCTACCACACCTCCCCGCAGCGGGCTCCGATCGACGCTGCTCTGACCGGGCACGACGCCCTGCTCGCTCTGGATGAGGCCCATCTGTCGAAGGCTCTGCTGGCGACCGCCGCCGAGACCGCGCTCTACCAGCAGACAGCGGTGCGAGGGGAGTTGGCGGCGCGGGCGCTTCGGGTGGTGAGCCTGTCAGCGACCAGCGCCACCGGCGGCCGTCCCCGCCTGGGCATCAGTCAAGAGGACCGCGACCACCCGATCGCCGGGCGGCGGATCGCGGCCGAGCGCCATGTGACGCTGCTGGACGCCGGTGCCTGGGCGAAGAAGCCCGCGGAGGCGTTCGCCCTGGCGGCCGAGACCGGCCTGGCCGCCGTCCTGCCCGTCCTGCGGCTGCCCGCGGTCGCGGTGATCGCCAACACCATCGCCCACGCCCGCGCCGCCCACGAAGTGCTGGCTCGGCGCACCGACGTGGACGTGCTGCTGCTGACCGGCCGCTGCCGGCCCGCGGAGCGCGACCTGCTTGTCACCGGCCCGCTGGCTGAACTCCTCGACGGTGTCAGCCGGGGCCGTGAACGCCCCCTCGTCGTGGTCAGTACCCAGACCCTCGAAGTGGGGATCGACTGCACCTTCGGGGCGATGGTCAGCGAATGCGGCGACTGGGCATCTGTCCTGCAGCGTCTCGGGCGCCTCGACCGCCGCGGCGAACTCGGCCCCGTGCCCGTGATCCTCGTCCGCACCCACAACCCTGATGACCCGGCCCGCATCCCCGTCTACGGCCCGGCCGCAGCCCACACCTGGCAGTGGCTCGCCGGGAAGGCCTCCACCCACGACAGCCAGGAGCCCGCCGAGCTGACCCCCCGCCTCCTGGACGGCCTGGTCCTCAACCCCGCCACCCTGCCCCGTCTGCTGGACGGCACCGACACCACCCCGCTCACCCGCGCCCGCGAACACATCCCCCCGGTTGAGCAGGTACGCCTGGGCGCCTTCGCCCGCACCAGCCCCATCCCCGTCCCCGACGAATCCCCCGCCCCTTTCCTCCACGGCCTCGACACCGGCCAGCCCGAAGTCCAACTCCTGTGGCGCGCCGACCTCCCCACCGACACCACCGACCCCGAGACCCTCGCCGAACACATCCGCACCACCCCCGTCCACACCGCCGAAACCCTCTCCCTGCCCCTCGCCGCGGTACGCCGCTTCCTCACCCAACCCCGCGCAACCCCCGACACCAGCG